>JBFZEL010000163.1:0-5792 GCA_041306925.1 Lysobacterales bacterium | reverse complement strand
ATCAAGCTGGTTTGAGCGAATGGGGTCTCAGGGGGTCGGGTACATTTAAACTTCGTGCCAAAGAGGTCAGGTACATTTAAACGAATTGTTTTCAATTCGTTTAAATGTACCTTACACCCTCTGGACTATCAATTCGTTTAAATGTACCTGACCCTCTCTGGAGACCCCCTCTGGACTAACTAACTGCTGCCGGGAACCCCGCGGCCCGGTGTCCACGGCACGCCCGCAGCATCCAGCGCCTTGCGCAGTGCGGGCAGTTCGGTGCCGAACAGGGTATCGAGCGCCGTCCTGATACCGGCAAATTCCTGTTCGCCGATTGCGAGGCTTTGGACGTGCGTGGCTGTCGGCCCGTAGCTTGAAAAAGCCGTGCCCATGCGGGCCACGCCGATGCGCCGGCTGACGGACACCGGCCCCGGGTCGCCGGCCAGGTCGCGGACCTCGTCGCCGGACAGTTTCAGCTGCAGGTCGAGCACCTGCAGTTCCATGGCCCTGACCTGATCCCGCAAGGCTGTGCCGGCGCCAGAACGCTGCAGGGTTTGCTTGACCGCCGACAACTCGGTCAGGAGGGATTTCATCGCGGACGCCGCGCCGTCACCTTGCCGCATCAGGTCGTCAAGACGCCTCGAAAATGCAACCACCTCGCCCGGACTGGCCTTGGCCAGGCTGTTCTGACGCATCGGTTTTACGCGGATGGGGGTCTCAAGACCGGTCTCGGTGAGCACGCCGTTGACCCGTGTGGCGAGGCGGACGGTGTAGTCACCGGGCGCTGCCAGCGGACCAGAGAAAACCATGTAGTTGTCGCCCGGCTTGTCCGTCCACGGACTGGATTCGGGGTAGCGCAGGTCCCAGGCGACGCGTTGGAAACCGGCCTTGGCCGGGCCTTCGAGCTTGCGCACCACCTGGCCGTTGCTGTCAAGCACGGTCAATACGACGGCGGCAGGTTCCTCGATCTTCTCGCTGCGCAGTGCGTCCCAGCCGGGGTAGGGGGTGTCGCCGCCCTTTTTCTCGATTTCCTGCTCGCGTTCGCGGCGCTGTTCCTTGGCTGTCTGCAGGTCTTTGGGCAGGTAATAGGTGATCACCGCGCCGAACGGGGGGTTGTCTGCAATGAAATAATCATCACCCTGCGAGGCCTTGCTGCCGGTCCTGAATTCACCCAGCGGCATGCGTTGCAAATACCACAGCGCATCGCGCACCGGCAACAGCAGGGTGTCGGAAGCAAGGTTTTCGGCCGTCACGCTGCGCAGCGGCGTGTAGTCGTCGAGGACGTAAAAACTGCGGCCAAAGCTCGCGCCCACCAGGTCGTTCTCACGCTTCTGGATGGCCAGGTCGCGGAACGGGATGTTGGGTGCGCCGCCGGACAGCTTGGTCCAGGTGGCGCTGTCGATGGTGAAAAACACGCCGAACTCGGTCGCTGCGAACAATAGCTCCGGCCTGACGTGGTCCTGGACCAGGCGCCATGCCAGGTGGCGCTCGGGCAGACCTTCGGAGATGCTGGTCCAGCTCTGCCCACGGTTGGGGCTCTGCAGGATATAGGGGGAGAAATCGCCCGACTTGTGATGGTCCACCACCACGTAGACCGTGTCGGCGTTGAACAGGTCGGCCGTGATGTCATGGACAAAGAAGCCGTCCGGAACCCCCGGCAGCTGGGCGATGGCGCGCCAGTTGGCGCCACCGTCTTCGCTCACCTGGATGCGGCCGTCATCGGTGCCTGCGTAGAGCAGGCCCTCCACCAGCGGCGACTCGGCAAGCGACGTGATGGTGCCGTATTGCGACATCGCCATCAGGTCCCAGGCCGAGTCGAAGCTCCAGACGCGGCCCATCAGCGGCAGGGTCATGCGGTCGCGGCCATGGCTGAGGTCGCCGGATATCGCCGTCCAGCTGTCGCCGCGGTCATCGCTGCGCCAGACCCGCTGGCCAGCAAAGTACAGGCGCGCGGGATTGTGTGGACTGATCAGGATCGGGGAGTCCCAGTTGAAGCGCTCGGATTCCTCCCCGGCGGCAGGCTGCGGCTGGATATAGACGATCTCGCCGGTCTTGCGGTCGAAGCGCACCAGGTTGCCTTCCTGCCATTCCGCGTAAACGATGTCCGGGTTGGTCGGGTCGGCAGCCGACTGGTGGCCGTCGGCAAACAGGGTGACAAACCAGTCGCTGTTGCGGATGCCGTGGACATTGTCGGTCCTGGACGGCCCGCCCTGGCTGTTGTTGTCCTGGGTGCCGCCGTAGATGTTGTAGAAGGGCTCGTCGTAATCGACGCTGACCTTGTAGAACTGCGTGATCGGCATGTTGGCGAAAAACTTCCAGTGTTCGCCTGCATCGAACGACTCGTACAGACCGCCGTCGGTGCCGACCAGCAGGTAGTCCGGTTCATCCGGATCGAAGACCACGGCGTGGTAGTCCGAGTGCACCGTCTTGTTGTCCAGCGCCTGCATGGTTTTGCCGCCATCCACGGTTTTGTAAAGGTTGGGCGCCACCTGGAAGAGCGTGTCGGCGTCATGCGGACTGGCGAAAATTTCCTGGTAATAATGCGGGCCCGTGCCGCTGTAAACCTCATCGCTGCGTTTTTCCCAGCTTGCGCCGGCGTCAAGCGAGCGCCACAGGCCGCCGGTGCGTTGCGCCAGTTCGATGGTGGCGTAGACGACGTCGGGATCGACCGGCGAAATGCTCAGACCGATCTTGCCCTTGTCCTCCTTCGGGAGACCCTCGGTCAGTTCGCGCCAGGTCTCGCCGCCGTCGGTTGATTTGTGGATACCCGATTCGGGGCCGCCGTTCATCAGCGCGGCGACATTGCGGAAACGCTGGTGCAGGACGGCGTACACGACATCCGGGTTGCGCGGGTCCAGGTGGACCTCGTTGGCGCCGGTGTATTCACCGGCCGACAGGATCAGTTTCCAGTTCTTGCCGCCGTCGCTGGTCTTGTACAGGCCACGCTCGCCGCCGGCGGACCACAACGGTCCCTGGGCCGCGACGTAGACCACGTTGGAGTCACGCGGATCGATGACGATTTTGCCGATGTGCTGCGAGTCCTTCAGACCCATATTGGTCCAGGTTTTGCCGCCGTCGAGGCTTCGGTAAACACCGTCGCCGTAACCGACGTGGCGTCCACCGACATTCTCGCCGGTGCCGACCCACACCGTCTGGGCGTCATTCGGATCGATACTGATACAGCCGATGGAATAGGAACCTTCTGCATCGAAGACCGTTTCCCAGGTGGTGCCGCGGTTATGCGTTTTCCACACCCCGCCGCTGCCCACGCCGACATACCACTGGCTGCGGTCTGCCGGGTTGATGGCGATATCCGCGATACGCCCGGCCATCAGGGCGGGGCCCACACTGCGCCATGCCAGTCCTTTCAGGCTGGTTTCGTTCAGACCCGGTTCGGGCTTTTTGTCCTGGTCGTCTTTGTCGGCGCATGCCGCAACGGAGCTCGTTAAAACAAACAGCACAAACAACATATTACGCATTGAACTTGACATTACGTCTCCTTTTTGTGAGCGGTTGCAGAGCATGGTTGATTCAGGGTGTATCCGCTTCGATGATTTCGTAACTGGTGGTGATTGCCGCGAGGGCCGCCATCTGCGCGGATGCGGAACAGTATTTTTCCATGGCGAGGTCGATGGCGTGTTTGACACGGTCTTCTTTGACCGAGCGGCCCTTCACCACGAAGTGCATCTCGATGCGGGTGAAATATTTGGGCATTTCCTCGCGTCTTTCGCCACCGATCTCCACCCAGGCGTCGACGACTTTCTGGCGGGCCTTCCTGAGGATGGAGACCACGTCGATACAGGCGCAACCACCGGTGCCCAGTAACAGCAGTTCCATCGGCGACAGGCCGCTTGCCCGGTCGCCGTCAATGACCGTGCTGTGACCGCTCGCGCCGGTGCCGATAAACCTGAGGCCGCCGGCCCACTTTACCCGGTGATTTCGCTCCAAGATCGATCTCCAATTAAGTTCGGATGGTTTGCTTCTGCGCGGAGGTGGGGTCAGAGTAAAGTGCCAGAGTAAACCAATTTTCTGGCCCCGGAGTTCCCTTTCAGGATCACTGATTGGTTTACTCTGGCACTTTACTCTGACCCCGCAGTTCCCGCAGTTCCCAACCCCGCAGTTCCAAGAATCTGCTAACATCATAGAGTGATGAAAGCTTCAGCGGGCGATGATAACAATTCCGCAGGCAAACCGGCATCGAAATTGACAGGAGACAGACAATTGACCAGCAGAGCAGAGGTGGAAGCTGTCGTTTTGAAGTTTGTAGAAGCTCTGAACAAGGATGACGCCAGCATCGTGCCGTTGACCGAGCACGCCGAGTACCACGGCATGTTTTCCCCCATCCCCATCTGCGGGGAATCCGACGTACGCGATTACATCGAGCAGATCGCGCCGTTCATGCTGAATGAGAAATACGGCAAGATGATCATCGAAGGTGGCTCAGTGGCGGTGATGACTTCATTCGATTCGGTCAACGGTATCCACAATGAAGGCGCGTTTTTTTTCGAAGTCGAGGGCGACAGGATCAGGACCATCAGGGCGGTCTTCGACACCCGGCAGATGTTTACGGGCAGGAAAAAGTAACTTCACACTCCCTGCGGGTTGCCGCGGTTCAGACAGCGGAACGACCCGATGATTTTTGACCTGCATTCTCACACCATATTCTCCGACGGTGCGCTGGCGCCACGCGAACTCATCGCGCGCGCCGTTGCAAAAGGCGTGGATGTGCTGGCCATTACCGATCACGACAGCATCGATGCTTACGCAGAAATCCCGGTGGCCGGCAGCGGACTCAAAATAGTACCGGGGATCGAGCTTTCGACGCAGTGGCAAACCACCGGTATTCACGTACTTGGCTTGAACATCGATCCGCTCTGCGATGCAATCGTTGCCGCCGCGCGGGTCCAGGCTGAAACACGCCGGCAACGCGCCAGGCGAATCGCCGAAAACCTGGCGAAAAAAGGTATCGAAGATGCGTTTGAAGGGGCCATGCAACTGTCGCCCGGCAGCTACATCGGCAGGCCGCATTTCGCGCAATACCTGATCAACACCGGCAGGGCCGACTCGATGCATAGCGCGTTCAAAAAATACCTGGGTGATGGCAAGGCCGGCGACGTCAAGAAGCAGTGGGCCGAACTGCCGCAGATCATCCAGTGGATACGCGACGCCGGGGGTATCGCCGTGCTGGCCCACCCGCTGAAATACAAGCTGACCCGCACGCGTCTGAAAAGACTGCTCGACGCCTTTATTGCGGGTGGCGGTGAGGGCATGGAAGTGATCTCCGGCCAGCAGACGGTGCAGCAAACCCGCGACATGGCGCAGTTATGCGAAGCGCAAAAATTGCTGGCGTCCTGCGGATCCGACTTCCACATGCCCGGCACTCCGTGGGCCGAACTCGGCGTGTTCGCGCCACTGCCCGCGAACGTCGTGCCCGTCTGGGACCGGTTTTGAAAATCCTGTTCAGGGCTGCGTTCAAGACTTATCATGTCGGCGGATATGCCTGATCCGGACGTTTCAACCCACCCACAGGTTGCGGAGAACATCATGACACTTTGCCCGGTTGCGCTTGCTGTAGGTTGCAGGAAGTGCCCCATTTTCTCGATTTGCCCGCTGAAAAGCACCATCGGCGACCAAACCCCTGCGCACAAGGCCGCGCCCAAAGAGGACAAGCCGGCGGAGTGATCGGAACGGCGGTTTGATTTGACCCGGGTTGTACCGTTCAACCAGCCTTTCCAGGTGCGGGGCGGCTCCGATAATTGGTGGGGTCACCCATTAGCCAGCCTGTGTCCATAGCCCAAACAGCTTTCTGC
>JBFZEL010000162.1:0-3257 GCA_041306925.1 Lysobacterales bacterium | reverse complement strand
CCTGAAAAGCATTTCAGCACCGTCAGCACCATCAATGTTATAGTTGGCGTTGTGTTCCAGGCAGGAAAAATCGCTTACCGGAGTCCTTTGAACCATGGGTTCAGGCAAGACCACTTCGTTTGATATCGCCCACCGTGCCGGGGTCTCGCAGGCGACAGTTTCAAGGGCCTTGCGTGACAGCCCGCTGGTCAATGCCCAGACCCGCGAAAAGATAAAAAGAATTGCACGCGAACTGAACTACCACGTCGACCGCGCTGCCGCCGGACTCCGCTCCCAGCAAAGCGATACCCTGGCCATCCTGCTGTACAAGGACCCGACTTCGGACGACTCCCAGATCAACCCGTTCTTCCTCTCCATGCTGGGCAACATCACGCGGGCGGCCGCGAAACGCAATTACGATGTACTGGTCTCATTCCAACAGCTCAGCGACGACTGGCACATGAAGTACCAGCTCAGCAACCGTGCGGACGGCATCATCCTGTTGGGCTACGGGGATTACACCGCCTTTGCGGACAAGCTGGACAAGCTTATCAAGGCGGGCGCCTGTTTCACGGTCTGGGGGGCAACCGGGCCCGAACTGAAGGACCGGACCATCGGTTGCGACAACGTCAAAGGTGCGTTTGAAGCGACTTCACACCTGCTGCGGCTGGGCCGCAGGCAGATCGTGTTTTTTGGCGGAACCTCGGACGCCCACCCGGAACTCAAGCAACGCTACGAAGGCTATTGCCAGGCGTTGTGCAATGCCGGCCTTGAGATTGACCCCGGTCTGCAATTCGATACGGATTTTCGGGAAACTTCAGGCGCCCTGGCCGCGGATGAATTGCTTAAATCGGGCAGGACCTTTGACGCGATCATTGCCGCCAGCGACCTGCTCGCGATCGGCGCGATCAAGCGGTTGCGGGCGGAAGGTATTGGAGTGCCCGATGATGTTTCAGTGGTCGGTTTCGATGACATTCCCGCCGCTGCCTACTTCAACCCCTCGTTGACCACCATCCAGCAAAACACCGTCATGGCCAGCAAGCACCTGGTGAACCAGTTGATCCGCATGATCAAGGGCAAAAAACCCAAGGCCAAGGTGCTCGAGCCGACCCTGATTATCCGCCACTCCTGCGGCGCGAAGCCCCGCGGCACTGCCTGAAACACCGTCCTGGCTGCAAGGCAACCGTTGCTGCCGTCAGTGCAACCAGCCTAAGGAACCTCTGATTAATTCAGAGGTTCCTGCGACACAAGGACGTGTCGCCAAATCAGCGGCGCCAAGCCGTTGATTTGTAAGGCAGTCGAAAATGACACTTTTCGACTGCCGCGCTCTGATAATGCCAGGATGGCATTAATCAGAGCTTCCTGAAGCCTTAACCAGCCAGTCGCGCATCTGCGCATAAACCTGCGGACACCCCAGTAATTCGATGTGGCCGGTTGCATAGCCGAGCCACTGGTGGTTTTCAGGAATTTTCAGCGTACGGGCCGCCTCGCCGCTGCGTCCAAGCGCACTGTCGACCGGCACGAGACCGTCACCGATCAGGCGTTCATGCAGGCGGCTGGGCTTTTTGGCCAGCGTCGCCGCCATCGCATAACATGCGACACCGGCGGGAAGCGGCACGAAGTCCTGCGTTTCATCGGCTATGCTGCCGTGGCGCAGATCGGTAATCCCGGCGCTGCGTTTTTTGACGAGACGTGTGAATGGCACGGTATACGGACTCAGGTCCAGCGCGTAATCGAGCCAGTTGCCACCACGCTCGAGCGGTGCACCGTGATGCGGCGTGCCGATGAAAACCAGGCTGCGCAGATGCTGCAACCAGTGGTGCGAGGCCTGGTGAGCGTAGTGACAGGCGCTGCGTGCGACGAGTCCGCCCATGCTGTGCCCTGCGATGACCAGTTCAGTGACCGGATGCGGCCAGTTTTGCAGCAGGGTCTCGAGTTTTGCCGCCAATTCCCGGCCGTTGGCCGGGACCGGCAGACCGGTGTTGTAGCGCAGGTAAAGCGGTGTATAGCCGAGTTCGTGCGCGAGCGCTTCGCCCTGGTTCAGGCCGTCGCGGACCCAGTGCCCCTCGTTGAGACACAGTCCGTGCACCCACAGGATTACTTTGCCACTGACACCGGACAACCGGTCCGGTTGCGCCGGGTTCAGGGCCTGGCCCTGGTAACGAAAATCCATGCCGGTCGCGAGCGGGTTGCCGGTCTCCACCAGGTGATCACCATAGAAACCGTTAAGCGTCGCGAGCGCCGCGTCGCGGGTGGTATTGGATGCGCTCTCCGGAAATGTCTCCGGCAATATTGAAATGACCGGCGCCATGCCGGCGTCGAGACCCTTGCCGATCAGGCGGGTCGTACCGCGGATGCTGCGGTAGACAAGGCCGGCCAGACCCTCGGTCCGATCGGCACGCGATTCACCCAGGGGTGCATGTCCGAGCTGGATGGTATGGTGCATCTTCTCGACCACATCGGTCACACCGACCGTCGCATCGACAGCGAGTCGCACCACGCCGCGCAGGTCGGAAACACTGGTCCGATTGAAGATACTCACTGGCAAATCTCAGGCAGCGGCTACGACAGTCTTGTCATTTTTAGCCGGTCCGCCCCTCAGGGTATCCTTGTTACGCATCATCATCCAGCGCACCAGCGCCGGTATCAGGATGATGTCGGCAACCATGTTGGCGAAGAAAGTAAACGACAACAGGATACCCATGTCGGCCTGGAACTGCAGCGAAGAGAAGGCCCAGGTACCGACACCGGCGGCGAGCGTGAAACCGGTAAAAATTACGGCCCGCCCGGTTACCCTGAGCGTGCGGTAATAGGCCTCGCGCAAATCGAATCCTTCCTTCAGGAGTATGTCCAGCCGGTTGTAGATGTAGATACCATAATCCACGCCGATACCGACACCGAGCGCCACCACCGGCAGGGTATTGACCTTCAGACCAATGCCGTAGATCGCCATCAGGGCTTCCGCCAGCGTCGAAACCACCACCAGCGGCAGGACGATGCAAAGCGTTCCCAGCACCGTGCGGTAGGTCACCAGGCAGAGCAGGATGATTGAACCAAAGACCAAAGCGAGCATGGGTTTTTCCGCCGCGGCGATATCTTCGTTGGTTGCCGCCATCACGCCGACATAGCCGGTTGCCAGCCTGAACTGCAGGTTTTCGGCCGTTACTTCAGCTTCACCGGCCAAATCCTCGAGGACCTCGGGTTCCAGTTTCATCTCGAGGTTACACACGTTCATTTCATCGCGTAATTCCTTGACGAGCTTCACGATCCTGGCGATG
>JBFZEL010000161.1:0-4735 GCA_041306925.1 Lysobacterales bacterium | reverse complement strand
ACCAGAATGTGCCGATAAATTCAGCAACAGATCGTTTAGTCAAACTCATTTTTCTCTCCCGTCAATTTGCAATTACACCCATTCCAACACCGCTTGAATCCTGCGGCGGTCTCTTTTTAATGCAACTCGTAGTAAATATTAGTCGATAAACCGGATAAAAGTCAGGTTACAACCTGTGAACGGCGTTGTATCAATACCTGGGCCAGCTTCACACCCGCCCAATAGCCCGCATAGGCCATCACGAACCACAGCCAGACCTGGTCGGTTTCGATACGCTTGAGCCAGTAAAGCGGCCAGGCTATCGCGGTAAGAAAGTTCATCAACGCCCCGACGAACAACTGGATGATGACGTCCGCGCTGAAGTGCTTGATGAATGCGATAAAACCGCCCAGGTGCGTGATCGTGTTGATCACTTCGAGCGTCTCCACGACGCTGTAGGTAAAAAAAGCCACGATGCCGTAGAAGCCACCGCCGAATTTGGCCCATTTTTTCTGCAACGGATGCAGGGGTTTCTCCTCCTGTTCGACAGCATTCTTGTTTTTCTTCTTCTTGGCGGAACGCGACATCGCTTGCATTTCACGCCTGAGAGCGCTGGCATTGCCGGACTCCCTGAGGTGACCGCCTTGCAGCGCCCACCAGACCAGCGCCAGCGTGAACACCCCGATCGGCACGCCCACCAGCAGCGCAGCCCAGGCAAATTCGATTAAAAATTTCACACACCGTCCTCGTAAGCCGTTGCCCCGACAGTGTACCCCATGCTTGCAATTATCTGCAGCTATCCCCACGTTTGTCTCACCTGATTACAAGGAGTAACGCGTGGAACAATACCGGGGAACAACCATCTGCTCGGTGCGCAGGGGCAACAAGGTGGTCATGGGCGGCGACGGCCAGGTAACGCTTGGCAACACCGTGATGAAATCCAATGCGCGCAAGGTGCGGCGCATGTACAAGGACCAGGTCATCGCCGGGTTCGCGGGCGCCACCGCCGATGCCTTCACCCTGTTTGAACGGTTTGAGGGCAAGCTGGAAAAATATTCCGGCAACCTCGTACGCGCGGCGGTGGAAATGGCGAAAGACTGGCGCACCGACCGCATGCTGAGACGCCTGGAAGCGCTGCTGGCCATCGCCGACAGGGAAAACTCGCTGCTGATCTCCGGCAATGGCGATGTCATCGAACCGGAACACGGCCTGATCGCCATCGGTTCCGGCGGCCCGTTTGCGCAGTCTGCGGCAATGGCCTACCTGGACGGCACGGAACTGGATGCGGAGGAAATCGTCAGGAGGTCGCTGAAGATCGCCGCCGACATCTGCATTTACACGAATGACAACATCACCATCGAAACCCTGGAAATATAAGGCAGCCCCAAGCATGTCACAGATGACACCGCGTGAAATCGTCCAGGAACTGGACGAGCATATCATCAGCCAGTCGGACGCCAAGCGCGCCGTTGCCATCGCCCTGCGCAACCGCTGGCGCCGGATGCAGGTCAGTGAAGATCTGCGCAATGAAATCACACCCAAGAACATCCTGATGATCGGCCCGACCGGCGTCGGCAAGACCGAGATCGCCCGGCGCCTTGCCAAGCTGGCCAACGCGCCCTTTATCAAGGTCGAGGCCACCAAGTTCACCGAGGTGGGTTACGTCGGCAAGGACGTCGAATCCATCATCCGCGACCTGGTCGACTTTGCCGTCAACATGCTGCGTGAGCAGGCGGTCGCCAGGGTCGGTGCACGTGCCGAAGATGCAGCGCGTGACCGCGTACTGGATATCCTGCTGCCAAAACCCGCGCGTAGCGGTTTTGCCAACGAACCCGAACCCGCCCATCAACTGGCCGGTGACAGCCTGTCTTCGACACGTCAGAAAATGTTGCGCAAATTGCTGGCCGGAGAACTGGATGACCGTGAAATCGAATTCGATGCCACCACCCAGATCGGTGTCGAAATCATGACCCCCCCGGGTATGGAAGAGATGGCTAACCAGTTGCAGAGCATGTTCCAGAACCTGGGCGGCAGCAAGCCGAGGAAACGCAAGATGCGTATCAAGGACGCCATGCCGCTGCTGATCGAAGAGGAGTCGGCGAAGCTGATCAACGACGACGAGATCAAGCAGCAGGCCCTCGAGGCGGCCCAGCAGAACGGCATCGTTTTTATCGACGAACTGGACAAGGTCGCCAGGCGCGGCGAGTACGCCGGCGCCGATGTGTCACGCGAAGGCGTGCAGCGCGACCTGTTGCCGCTGGTGGAAGGCTGCACGGTATCCACCCGTTACGGCGTGGTCAAAACCGATCACATGCTGTTTATTGCATCCGGCGCATTCCACCTTTCCAAACCATCGGACCTGATCCCGGAATTGCAGGGGCGTCTGCCGATCCGGGTGGAATTACGGGCTCTCAACGCAGATGACTTCACGCGTATCCTGACCGAGCCCAGGGCATCGCTGACCCAGCAGTACAGCGCCCTGATGGCGACCGAAGGATTCGATCTGAAGTTCGGCGCAGACGCGGTCAGACGTATCGCCGAAATCGCCGCACAGGTCAACGATGCAACCGAGAATATCGGCGCGCGGCGTCTGCACACCATCCTCGAACGCTTGCTCGACAGCATATCCTTCGAGGCGCCGGACCGCAGCGGCGAGGCCATCGTGCTGGACGCCGCCTATGTTGACAAGCACCTCGGCGCACTGGCCGAAAACGAGGACCTGAGCCGCTTTATTCTCTAGTGCCCTGTCAGGCGATCGTGAAGGTACAATAGGCACTTTCTTCTAACGGGTCGAAACAATGGAACAGTCAGACAAAAAGCCAGGCTCGGGCGGCACCACCCATTTTGGCTATCAGGACGTACCCGTAAAAGACAAAACCCGCCTGGTTCGTGGCGTTTTCGAATCCGTGGCGGACAAATACGACCTGATGAACGACCTGATGTCCTTCGGTGTGCACCGTTTGTGGAAACGTCATTTCATCGCCATCAGCAATATCCACCCCGGCCAGCGTGTGCTGGACCTGGCCGGCGGCACCGGTGACATCGCGGCACTGATGAGCAAACGGGTCGGCTCGTCCGGCAGCGTGGTGCTGAGCGACATCAACGCGGCGATGCTGGCGGTCGGCCGCCGGCGCCTGGAAGACCGCGGCATTGCCGGCAATATCGAGTATGCGTTGGCCAATGCGGAAAACCTGCCGTTTGCCGATGGCGAGTTTGATGCCGTGACGATCGCCTTTGGCCTGCGCAACGTCACCGACCAGAACGCCGCACTTAGGGAGATGCACCGCGTGCTCAAGTCCGGCGGGCGCGCCATGATCCTCGAATTTTCGAAAGTGGAGTTCGAACCCCTGAAAAAAGTCTACGACGGTTATTCGTTCGGCGTGCTGCCGAGGCTCGGTAAACTGGTGGCCGATGACGAGGCCAGTTACCGCTACCTGGCCGAGAGCATCCGCAAACACCCCGGCCAGGATCAACTCGCCGACATGATGGTGAATGCCGGATTCACAAAAGTCACCTACCGCAACCTCACCGGCGGGGTCGTTGCCATACACAGTGGTCACCATGCCTGAATACATCACACCCTTGCCGGGCGTGCTCGCACTTGCCCTGGAAACCGTCATCAACCACGTTCTGCAACTGGATATGGAATCGCCGGAACGGGTCAGGAAACTTGAAGGGCGTCTGCTGCAGGTGGATTTCGAAGGTCTCGCCATCACGCTCTTTTTCACTTTCAGGCACGGCGTCGTGCGTGTCCGACTTACGGCCGAAGGCCAACCCGACACGGTCATCAGCGGCACCCCGGTGGCGCTGTTCAAGATGGCCGAACCCGAGGAGGCCGACTGGGGTCTGCCGGATTCAAAGGTCCACATCAACGGCGACGCGAGTCTCGCCCGTGACCTCGAGAGGATCTTCCGCAAGCTCGAGCCCGATTGGGAAGGCCCGCTCGCCGGCATGTTCGGCGACGTCGCCGGGCACCAGATTGCACAGGGTCTGCGCCAGGGCGTGGCAAGCGCAAAAGAAACCGCGCGCAGCGCCAGCAAGGTCATAGCCGAGATCCTCAAGGACCGCCGTTCGTGAGAAACAGCATGCGTCAGTTTCTGCGCATCTGGCACATCGGGGTCATCCTGAAGCAATACCGCCTGGATGAACTGTTCAACACCGACCGCCTGCCCGGCCCGGTGCGCTGGTTGCGTGTGTTCATCCCCAACGGCAAGGATGTATCCGGGTTGCCACGGGGCGAACGCTTACGCCTGGCGCTGCAGGAACTGGGTCCCGTGTATGTGAAATTCGGGCAGATATTGTCCACCCGCCGGGATTTGCTGCCGCTGGATATCGCCGATGAACTGGCGCTGCTGCAGGACCAGGTGCCGCCCTTTCCCGGCGAGGAGGCCCGTGAAATTATCGAGAAGGCGCTGGGTGAACCGGTCGATACGATTTTCGCCAGCTTCGACACCCGGCCGCTGGCCTCGGCCTCGATTGCCCAGGTCCACCCGGCCACCCTGCACGACGGCCGGCAAGCCGTGGTCAAGGTGGTGCGGCCCGGTATCGAGAAACAGTTGCGCAAGGATATCGACCTGCTCAAGACCATCGCTGCAATTGCGGAGAAGTTCCTGCAAGGCGGCGCGCGGATACAACCGCTCGAAGTGGTGCGCGAGTTCGAAGGCGTGGTCTTCGATGAACTCGACATGCAGCGCGAAGCCGCCAACGCCTCCATGCTGCGGCGCAATTTCAAAGGCTCGAGGGACCTGTATATCCC
>JBFZEL010000160.1:0-4260 GCA_041306925.1 Lysobacterales bacterium | reverse complement strand
ACTGAACCGTAAAGTTCCGGTGAAATCTCTGGAACTTGCCACGGGTACGGTCAAGGCCGTGACCGTCTATGACCTGATGCTGGCCAACTACGGTCTGGACCGGGGTTTGGATGATGACCAGGTCGCAAAAAGCTATGACGACGATATTCCGTATACACCGGCCTGGCAGGAAAAAATCACCGGTGTCAACCGCGAGCAGATCATCCAGGTAGCCCGTGAGTTTGCCGATACGGCCAACAGGACCAGGGGCCGTTCGATGGTCATCCTGGGGGCTGCCATCAACCACTGGTACAACATGGATATGACCTACCGCGGCATTATCAACATGCTGATCATGTGCGGTTGCGTGGGTCAGAGCGGCGGTGGCTGGGCACACTACGTGGGCCAGGAAAAACTGCGTCCGCAGACCGGTTGGCTGCCTCTGGCCTTCGGGCTCGACTGGCACCGTCCGCCACGCCAGATGAACAGCACCTCGTTCTTCTACAACCATTCCAACCAGTGGCGTTATGAGAAGCTGGAACTGGATGAAATCCTTTCGCCACTGGCGGATAAGTCGGCGTGGCAGAACCAGAGCCTGATCGACTGCAATGTCCGTTCCGAACGCATGGGCTGGCTGCCGTCAGCGCCACAGCTGGAAGAAAACCCGCTGGAGCTTTCCAAAAAGGCCAAAGCGGCGGGTCTCACCAGCCTCGAGTATGTCAAGGGACGCCTGCAGGACGGCAGCCTGCGCATGTCGTGCGAGGCGCCCGACAACCCGCGCAACTTCCCGCGTAACCTGTTCATCTGGCGTTCGAACCTGCTGGGCTCCAGCGGCAAGGGCCATGAATACATGTTGAAACACCTGCTGGGCACCAAGAACGGCGTGCTGGGCAAGAACCTCGGCGAGACCGGTGGTCAGAAACCGAGCGAGGTCGAATGGGTCGAAGCCGAAACCGAAGGCAAGCTGGACCTGGTCGTGACACTGGATTTCAGGATGTCCACCACCTGCGTGTATTCGGATATCGTGCTGCCGTCCTCGACCTGGTACGAAAAGAACGACCTGAACACTTCCGACATGCACCCCTTTATCCACCCGCTGTCACGCGCCGTCGATCCCGCCTGGGAAAGCCGCAGTGACTGGGATATCTACAAGGAACTGGCAAAGGTTTATTCGAGGCTGTGTGTGGGTCACCTCGGTACGGAAACCGACATCGTTGCTTTGCCCATCCTGCACGATACGCCCGCCGAACTGGGGCAGGCGCTGGATGTGAAGGACTGGAAGAAGGGTGAATGCGAACCGGTTCCGGGCAAGACCATGCCGAACTACATCGAGGTGGTACGCAACTACCCGGACACCTACAAGAAATTTACATCGCTGGGCCCGTTGATGTCCAAGGTCGGGAACGGCGGCAAGGGCATTGCCTGGAATACCGAGGACGAGGTCAAGTTGCTGGGTGGCCTCAACCGGCTGGTCACGGAAGAGGGTGTCTCAAAGGGCCTGCCCAGGATTGATACCGATATCGACGCCTGTGAAGTGGTGCTGTCACTGGCCCCGGAAACCAACGGCCAGGTCGCAGTCAAGGCCTGGCAGGCGCTCGGCAAGATCACCGGCCGCGACCACACGCACCTGGCCATGCCCAAGCGCGATGAGAAAATCCGTTTCCGCGATATCCAGGCGCAGCCACGCAAGATCATCTCATCACCCACCTGGAGCGGTCTCGAGGACGAACACGTCAGTTACAACGCCTGCTACACCAACGTGCACGAGCTGATCCCGTGGCGCACCCTGACCGGGCGCCAGCAGTTCTACCAGGACCATGCCTGGATGCGCGACTTTGGTGAAAGCCTGTGCGTCTACAAACCACCGATCAATACCAAGACCGTGAAACCGGTGATCGACTCGGTCGGCAAGGGTTGTAAACAGGTGGTGGTGAACTGGATTACCCCGCACCAGAAGTGGGGCATCCACAGTACTTACTCGGAAAACCTGTTGCTGCTGACCCTCAGTCGCGGTGGCCCCTGTGTCTGGATGTCCGAGGTCGATGCCGCCAAGATCGATTGCGAGGACAACGACTGGATCGAGCTGTACAACACCAATGGCGCCATCGCGGCGCGGGCCGTTGTCAGTCAACGCGTCCCCGAGGGCATGGTCATGATGTACCACGCCCAGGAGAAAATCATCAACACACCGATCAGCCAGATCACGGGTCACCGTGGCGGTATCCATAACTCGGTGACACGTGCCGTCGTCAAGCCGACCCATATGATCGGCGGCTACGCGCAGCTGGCCTACGGATTCAACTACTACGGTACGGTGGGCTCCAACCGCGACGAGTTCGTGGTGGTGCGCAAGCTCGAAAAAGTCGAGTGGCGGGTGGCGGATGCAGGATCTGCGAAGGAGGCCGTGGCATGAAAATCAGGGCACAGATCGGTATGGTCCTCAACCTGGACAAGTGCATCGGCTGTCACACCTGTTCGGTAACCTGCAAAAATGTCTGGACCTCGCGCCAGGGTGTTGAATACGCATGGTTCAATAACGTCGAAACCAAACCCGGTATCGGTTATCCGCGGGACTGGGAGAACCAGGCGCGCTGGAACGGTGGCTGGACATTGCACGGCAACAGCAAAATCAAACCGAAAATGGGTGGCAAGTTCCGCCTGCTGGCGAAGATTTTTGCCAACCCGGATCTACCCGAAATCGACGATTACTACGAACCCTTCACCTACGACTACCAGCACCTGCAGGATGCACCGGCATCACAGACCACGCCGACCGCGCGCATGCAGTCCGTCATCACCGGCGAGCGCATGGAAAAACCCGTCTGGGGCCCGAACTGGGAAGAGATACTCGGCGGTGAATTCAGCAAGCGCAGCAAGGACGCCAATTTTGAGAACATCGAGAAGGAGATTTACGGCCAGTTCGAAAATACCTTCATGATGTATTTGCCGCGTCTGTGTGAGCACTGCCTCAATCCCACCTGTGTCGCGTCCTGCCCCAGCGGTGCGATCTACAAACGCGAGGAGGACGGCATCGTCCTGATCGACCAGGACAAGTGCCGTGGCTGGCGTATGTGTGTCAGCGGTTGTCCGTACAAGAAAATCTACTTCAACTGGCAGTCGGGCAAGTCTGAGAAATGCACCTTCTGCTACCCGCGTATCGAAGCGGGTGATCCGACCGTCTGTTCGGAAACCTGTGTCGGCCGTATCCGCTACCTCGGCGTCCTGCTCTACGATGCCGATCGGATCCTGGCAGCGGCAAGTGTTACCGACAAGGAGGATTTGTACCAGGCACAACTGGATATCTTCCTCGATCCGCATGACCCGGAGGTCATCCGGCAGGCCAGGCTGGATGGTGTACCGGATAGCTGGATCACCGCTGCGCAGCAGTCACCGGTTTACAAGATGGCGATGGACTGGAAGGTTGCCTTTCCACTGCACCCGGAATACCGCACCTTGCCGATGGTCTGGTACATCCCGCCGCTGTCACCGATACAGAACGCGGCGGCACAGGGCAAGCTCGCCAGCGACGGTGTGATACCGGATATCACCAAGCTGCGCATCCCGGTCAAATACCTGGCCAACCTGTTGACGGCCGGCAAGGAAGCACCGGTCATCGCAGGGCTTGAACGCATGATCGCGATGCGTGCCTATATGCGCGCCCGCACGGTCGACGGTATCAACGCGACCGAAATCCTGGAACGCGTGGGTCTTGACGAACAGACCCTGGACGACATGTACCGGATCATGGCCCTGGCCGCCTATGAAGACCGTTACGTGATACCGACCAATCACCGTGAATACGCCGGCAAAACACCGTTTGATAACGAAATCGCGTTCAACCACCGCTCTTCCTGTGGTTTCAGTTTTGGTAACGGTTGCTCCGATGGTACCAGCAAGGTCAGCCTGTTCGGTAACCCGACGCATAAAAACACGCTGAGCGGCAAGGGGCATGACCAATGAAGACTTTCAAGGTTTTAGGCTTGTTGATGTCGTATCCGCAACCGGCGTGGCTGGCGCACCTGGATGAGTTCAAACCAGCCTTGCTCGAGGAGGCTTTGCTGCCGCGGAAGCAACTGCGGGCCGTGCTGGCATTGATTGAAGAGTTGCGAACAGCCGATCTGTACCGTCTGCAGGAGGAATACGTCGCGACCTTCGATCGTGGCCGGTCGCATTGCCTGCATCTGTTCGAGCACATCCACGGCGAGTCGCGTGACCGTGGCCAGGCGATGGTCAATCTTTCTGACGCTTACGCGGAAAAGGGCTTCTTCAAGATCGGAAGAG
>JBFZEL010000159.1:0-4004 GCA_041306925.1 Lysobacterales bacterium | reverse complement strand
GGTAAGGTCGAGTACCCTGACATCCTGCATGATTTGCTTGCTCATGCTGCCTCCTTCCTTTGGATCGTTCCGGTCTTGTAAACGCAACCGGGCATTTCGCGTTCAAAATACCTGGCGACATCGGTGGCCACGCCGATCAGTCCGTCAAGCCTGATGTCGCGGCGCAAGCCCTGCAACTGCAAGGCGTTGACAAAGTCCTCGGTGGCCACGTTACCGGCTGCGACCTTGGTGAACGGGCAACCGCCAAGACCGGCGAACGAAGTTTCGAACGAGGTCACGCCAACGTGCAGGGCGGCCATGATATTGGCCATGCCCAGACCGTAGGTATTGTGGAAGTGACAGGTGCATTCGACTTTGGGGTCGAGTTTGAAGACGGCGGAAAACAGGCGCTCGACCTGATCGGGGTGGGCATGGCCGGCGGTGTCGGCCAGGCTGATGTTATGCAAACCCGCCTCCAGGTAGGCGGCGACCATCTCGAGCACGCGCTCCGCGGCGATGGGTCCTTCGAAACCGCAACCAAAGGCCGATTGCACCGAGACCTGAACTTTCTTGCCCGCCGCCAGCACCTGCTGCGCGGCGGCGATAATGCGGTGGGTAGCTTCCATGCTCGCCATGCCGGTATTTTTCTGGCTGTGGGTCTCGCTGGCGGACGCACCCAGGCAGAACATTTCAACCCCGCAGGCCAGGCCGCGCTCGACGCCGCGTTCATTCAGGGCCAGCCCGGCGAGAATGACCGGCGAGGTCTTGTCCGTGGTCAGACGCCGGAACAGTTCATCGGTATCGGCCATCTGCGGTACCTTGACCGGATGCACGAAGGAACCGACCTGGACGATATCGACACCGGTCGCCATCGTGCGGCGAATCCAGTCCTCCTTGATGTCAATCGGAACGACCTGCCGTTCCATCTGTAACCCGTCACGGGGCCCGACTTCGTGGACGACGATATGTTTCATGACATTCTCCACCTATAGTTTTGCAGCAACGGCTTCGGCCATTTCGAGGGTGGTCGAAGAACCGCCCATGTCATACGTGCGTACCTGGCCTTCTCCGATCACCGCGGCTACGGCGTCCTCGATGCGTTTGGCCGCAGCGGTCTCGCCCAGCCAGTCGAGCATCATCTTGGCGGCGAGGATCGTGGCGATCGGGTTGACCTTGTACATACCCGAATATTTAGGCGCCGAACCATGGGTCGGTTCGAATACCGCGAGTTTCTTACCGATATTGCCGGAGCAGCCAAAACCGAGACCGCCGACCATCTGCGCGCACAGGTCGGAGACGATGTCGCCGTAGAGGTTGGGCGCAACCAGCACGTCGTAGTTGAACGGGTTTTTCAACAACCACATGGTAATGGCGTCGACGTTGGCATCGTCCATGGCGATGTCCGGGAAGTCCTTCGCGACCCTGCGGGCAGCTTCGAGGAACAGGCCATCGGTGGCGCGCACGACGTTGGCCTTGTGCACCACCGTAACCTTCTTGCGGCCGAACTTACGGGCAAATTCGAAGGCGGCGCGGATGATCCGCTCGGAGCCTTTCTTGGTGTTGATCTTGCAGGAGATGGCGTACTCGTCACCGGCCAGGTCCTTGAAGGCCTTGAAAGCCGGCGCAATTTCCGACAGCAGGTTGCTAAGCTTCTCCGGCACCGGGTTGAACTCGACGCCGGCATACAGATCCTCGGTGTTTTCACGGAAGATGACGAGGTCGATGCCCTCGTGGTAATTCAGCGGATTCTCCGGATAGGCCTTGCAGGGTCGCAGGCAGACGTAAAGGTCGAAAAGCTGGCGCATACGCACGATCGGTGAACGGTAGGTCAGACCCTTGCCCTGCAAGGCTGGCACCAGTTCCTTTTCAGTCTCCCTGACGGGCTTGGATGTGATCGCACCAAACATGGCGGCATCGACATTGTTCAGAAGATCGATGGTCCGGGCGGGGAAAGCGTCACCCTCGGTGCGCCAGAATTCCCAGCCGATATCACCGTGTATGTATTCCGCATCGAGGCCGACACGGTCGAGAACGATCCGCGCCGCCTGCATGACCTCCACACCAACACCGTCGCCAGGCAACCAAGCGATCCTGTATTTTCTGTCCATATCCTGAATCTCCCGCGCAGTTTGAAACGCCGACGCCCGGTGGGCGGGGCGCAAAAACGCATCGGGGCAAAAGCCGGATGCGTTCCAAAGCGTGAATTTACTCTCCTTGGGGTGAGACGTAATTGACGCTAATCAACTGTCCTCGGTATAGGGTGAACCGGCGTGGCAATTTCACGTCCAGGGGACCGTTTCAGACACTTTTCGGGCTCAGGACTTCGAGCCGCTGAAGTTGCCGGGATGTTTAGCTGTAACGGTTTTTCAGATAATGAAACACCGCCCGCAATCCAAGCGCCTCGCCGCCGACCGGACGCCCGGGACGGGCCGCCTGGTTCCAGCCGAAGGTGTCGATATGCACCCAGTCGGTTCCGGCACTGACAAAATACTCGAGGAACAGAGCAGCGGTGATACAACCTCCCATGGGGGTCTTGCTCATGTTGTTGATGTCCGCAATCTGGCTTTTCAGCAACTCTTTATAGGGCTGGTAAAGCGGAAATACCCAAAGCGGGTCTTCCTCGCTATCACCCGCCGCCATGATCTCGTTCGCAATGCTGATATCGTTGCTGAATATCGGCGGCAGATCGGTACCCATCGCGGTCCGGGCCGCACCGGTAAGCGTGGCAAAATCGATCACCAGGTCGGGCTCGAACTCGCAGGCATAGGCCAGCGTGTCCGCCAGCACAACCCTGCCCTCGGCATCGGTATTGCCGATTTCGACGGTCAGACCCTTGCGCGTGGCGATGACGTCGCCCGGGCGATAGGCATTGCCGGACACCGAATTTTCAACCGCCGGGATCAGCACCAGCAGACGCACGGGCAATTGCACCTGCATGATCAACCGGGCCAGCGCCAGCACGTGCGCCGCACCACCCATGTCTTTTTTCATCAGCGCCATGCCGGTCGCGGGTTTCAGGTTCAGACCGCCGGTATCGAAACATACGCCCTTGCCGCACAGCGCCAGCAACGGCTTGTCCTCTTTCCCCCACTCGAGTTTGACCAGGCGTGGCTCGCGCCCGGCAGCCCGTCCGACCGCATGGATGGCCGGGAAGTTCTTGGTCAGTAAATCCACACCGTGCACCACGCTCACGCGGGCGCCGAATTGGTCGGCCTGGGTCTGCACGGCATCCGCCAGGTGGGCCGGACCCATGTCTTCGGTTGGCGTGTTGATCAGGTCACGGACCAGCGCTTGCGCGGACAGCAGCCGTTCGGCGTCACCGGCGATATCCTCATCCAGCGCCAGCGACGGCATTTCGTTTTGTGATTTGAGATACATAGTGAACTGGTAACAGGCCAGGCCCCAGCCAAGACTGGCCTGCAGGCGCTGCCTGGGAGTCCAGTCCGACACCAGGCGGTAGTTGCGGGGCGCCAGCCTGGCCGGCAGCGGCGCAAGCTGGTACAACCAACCCTGATCCGCCATGCCAAAGGCGTAGCCGCGCAGTTCCCCGCTACTGTCCGGCAGGCTGCACAACTCACCTGCCTTGGCACGGAAACCGGCTGCTTTTATCCATTTCTGCTGGATGCCGGGCAGACCGGTCAGCCACTGCTCAAATTGGCCCGCACTCACCGGGTAAAGAGGAGTGCCGTCGCGTTTATCAGTAAAGCTCATCGTTGCAACCTGTTCGGGAAATATCACAGTTTATGCCAATCGCAGGGTACCGGAAAGCTCCAGATACGGCCGTCGACCCCAATTCCGGCGCACACCGCCGCGGTCAGTCGATACGGACGATATAGGACCTGCCGTCACGCCAGACCTGCAACAGCAGCGGGCCACGGGTATTCTCCAGGAGCCTGCTGAAATCTGCCAGGTTGTGCACCTGCTGGCGGTTTGCGCCGGTGATGATGTCGCCCGGCTCAAGACCCTGGCGCGCCAGGCGGCTGCGTGCATCGAGATCGTCGAGCAAGACGCCGGTCAGGTTCAGT
>JBFZEL010000158.1:0-8414 GCA_041306925.1 Lysobacterales bacterium | reverse complement strand
TCTGAACGCCGCGGCCAGGTACATCATCCCGCTGTTGCTGGTGGGCATACCGCTTTACGCCATCAGCGTGAAAAAGGTCAAGGTCTACGAGGTCTTCGTCGAAGGCGCCAAGGACGGCTTCACCATCGCCATCCGGATCATTCCCTACCTGGTCGCGATCCTGGTCGCGGTCGGCATGTTCAGGGCATCGGGGGCGCTGGACCTGTTATTGAATTTTCTGGCCCCGGCACTGAACCTGATCGGCTTCCCGCCGGAAAACCTGCCGCTCGCCCTGATGCGGCCCCTGTCCGGCAGCGGTTCCCTCGGCTTGCTGACGGATCTGGTCAACGAGTACGGCCCCGAATCGCTGTTCGCAAAAATCGGCGCCACCATGTACGGCTCCTCCGAAACGACCTTTTACGTGCTGGCCGTCTATTTCGGCTCGGTCTCCATCACGCGCAGCCGTCACGCGCTGATTGCCGGTTTGACGGCCGATGCCGTCGGTGCGCTCAGCGCCGTGTATATCTGTAAGTTGATGTTCGGGTAGGTAATTGGTAAGTTGAATCGCAATCCGTGGGGTCGCCAGCGCTTTACACTTAAATCTTTGCCAGTTGGCTCGTAATCTGACGTTTCAGAACTCAAGCAGCGTCAAATTATCGATCCTGCTGATGCCGAGGCCGGGCAGGTCGGTGATGCTGATTTCGGCATTGTTGAACTTCACGCCACTGGTCACCGGGTCGAACCTGGCCAAAAAGGGTGTGTCGAGGTCGACCGTGGTGATGACCGCTGACTTGGCCACCGCGACGTGGGCTGCGGCGGCGACGCCGATGCTGGACTCCAGCATGCAGCCAATCATGCAACTGACGCCGTGGATACCGGCGATATCGGCGATTTTGATGGCGTTGGCAATGCCACCTGTTTTCATCAGCTTGATATTGATGATGTCGGCGGCGCCGCGCCTGATCAATTCGATGGCCTGCCTGGGCCCGAATACGCTTTCATCGGCCATCAGGGGTGTATCGATGCGCTCGTTGACATATTTCATGCCCTCGATATCGTCACCCCGGACCGGTTGCTCGAGCAGTTCCAGCTGCACGCCGTTGTCCTCGAGTGCACGCATCACTTGGACGGCCTGCTTGGCTGTCCAGCCCTGGTTGGCATCGAGCCTGAGCAGGGCGCGCCCGTCGACCGCGGCGTAGATGGCCTTGACGCGTTCGATGTCCAGGGCCGGGTCCTTGCCGACCTTGATCTTCAGGGTTGCAAAACCAAGGTCGATCGCGGCCAGTGCGTCGCCGACCATTTTATCGACATGATCCACGCTGATGGTGATGTCGGTCGAGATGACGTTGTGGCCGCCACCGAGCAGCTTGTACAGCGGTGCGTTATACAGTTGGCCGTACAGGTCATAAATGGCGATTTCCACGGCCGCCTTGGCGCTGAAATTTCTGACGATGGCGTGCGCAACGGTGTTGGTCAGGTTATTCAGGTCGGCGATCTCACGACCGATGATGGCCGGGCCGATCACCTTGCGGATGGCCTCGAGGATGGAGCCATGCGTGTCGCCGGTGATGACGGCGGTCGCCGGTGCGCTGCCATGACCGGTGTGGCCGGTATCCGTGTCGATGATGACCACCACGTCCTCGATTGCAGTGACGGTTCGCAGGGCGGTTTTGAAGGGCGTTTTCAGCGGCACGTTCAGCATGCCGAAGCGGATACTGCGAATTTTCATTTCAAGCATCCATTGCCAATAGCAGCGCGAGTTTTTCCGGGCGGTATTTTTCCAGCAGCGCATACAGGATCGCAACGGTTTCGGCATCGAACTCGCTGGTGACCAGCCAGGGCCGGAAATGCAACTGGAACGCCCGCACCACGTTTTGCGACTGTTGGTCGTGCGCGCCGCTCAGTTCGATGGCGTAACCGTATTCATGCAGGGCCGTTTGCAAGGTCAGGACCGGCGGCAACGCCTGGTGGAACTGTTCCCAGTACCGGAACACGGTTTCATCGTCGAACCACGCACCAAAACCCAGTTGATAAAGCCGCTGCCACGGGAAGCGTGGACCGGGATCGATTTTTCTTTGCGGCGCGATGTCGGAGTGACCGACGATGTCGGTCGGCTTGATTTCGGTGTGACGGGCCGTGATGTCCTGCAGAAGTTCGATCAGCATTTGCATCTGGGATTCGGCAAAATCGGGGTAAAAACAGATTGTTGCGGGTTCCTGGTCAGCCTGGCCGGGGGCCACTGGCCGTTCGGATTTGCGGCAGTAGGTCCGGTTGACCAGTTCTATGCCGACGGACATGTCATTGAGGGCGGTTTTACCGGCCCAGTAACTCGCACCCGCGTGCCAGGCCCTGCCTTCTTCAGGCACCAGCGAATACAACTTCAAGCGCTTGTCCGTATAGCTCGAATCAACGGGTTCGGGTACCAGGTAATGTGAGCTGACGGGGTTGCCGGAGTCCCTGGTCAGGGTATCGAGCGAGCCCTGGAAATTACCGCTGGTATGGTGGATCACGATCATCCTGACACGCGTGTCCTGGTTGGCCGATTCGACCACGACGGTATTCCGCGCGGCGCACCCGGGCAACAGCACGACACCGGTCAGCAGCAGGGCAATCAGCAGTTTTGGGATTAAGCAGCGCGATCCCTGGTGCGGGACACGGGTGTCGATTTCGGTCATTGGTTTTCCATGGGTGCGCGAAGTCCAGCCTGCGATGAGTTCAATTTACCAGCCTGCACGGAAAGTCCGTGAATGAGGGCAGAAAAAATACCATAAAGAAATAAGTAATTCTTTACTTTCTCGCCGGTAATGATTATTTTGCGGCAAAGCAATAACAACTTTTTAACCTAACTTTGATCGGGGATAAATCATGACGTGTCAATCAGCATCGAGAAAATCGTTTATAAGAGAGTGGAAAACTGTTTGGGTGCTCTTGTTGGTAAGCATCATGGCAGCCTTTTTTACAACCCCTCTTTTAGCGCAGCAGACCGGTGAAATTGCCGGACGCGTGACCGATGCGGCCGACGGTTCCCCGGTCGCAGACGTCAGCATCGTAGCGACTGGCCCCAGGCTGCCGGGCTCGCGTGCTGTCACGACGGCCGCAAACGGTGATTACCTGTTGCCTTTCCTGCCACCGGGCACCTATACCGTGACCTTCACGCTGAAAGACGGCTCGACCCGTGTCCGCCAGACGGAAGTCCTGTTGCAGCAAAGAGCGCTGGTCGATCTTGCCGTCGATTATACGGCGGATGAGTCCGCGCTCGAGGAGGTTATCGTCGTGGGCACGAGTGCGTTGCTGGCAAATACCGGTGGCGCCTCCATCTCCTCGGCCATCAGCAACGACGTGTTCGAGGCTTTGCCGGTGGGCCAGGAGTACCGAGACCTGATCAAGCTGATTCCGGGTGTGCAGTACACCGAGGATACCGTGCGCGGACCCAGCGCCGGTGGCAATGGCCAGGACAATACCTACCAGTTTGATGGCGTGGACGTGTCACTGCCCCTGTTCGGTACGCTTTCGGCTGAGCCGGCCACGCATGACATCGACCAGGTGTCGATCATCCGTGGCGGCGCCAAGGCCATCGGTTTTAACCGCTCCGGTGGCGTCACGGTCAACACGACCAGCAAATCGGGTACCGATGAATTTCATGGCAGCGCCAGCTACCAGACGCAGACGGCCGGTATGACCGCCAGCCGGAAAGATGACAACGCGCAGGACTTCGATGAGGACAAATCCTGGATCACAGCCAATCTCGGCGGACCCCTCGTCAAGGAAAAGCTCTATTTCTACGCTTCGTATTACCGCCCGGAAGTTACGCGCGACAACAGGGCCAATGCCTATGGTGAGGTGCCTGATTACGAAAGCGTCAAGGATGAGTATTTCGGCAAGTTGACCTATGCGCCGACCGATAACCTGCTGATCGATGCCAGCTACCGGACTTCCAAGCGCACTGAGGAAAATGCGAGCGTCGGCGCCTTCGAGGCAGCGACTGCTTCACAGGGTTACGAGGCAGAGCAGGATATCGGTATCATCGAAGCTTCGTGGGTCATCAACGACAAGAGCAACGCCTACTTCAAATTCACCGATTTCCAGCTCGACACCACGGGCAGACCCGATACGCTGTTCAATTTCCCGATTGCAGAGGGTAACAACCTGAACGTGAGCAGCCTGGACCAACAGGGCTATTTTACGGTGCCGACACCGCGTAGCGGCGAAACCGCTTACAACGCGTTCGTACAACCCCTGATCGACCAGTACGGCTATGTTGTAAACGGCGTAAAAACGGGTAGCGGTGCGGTCGGCGGTGCGAGCCAGATCAACGACCAGGACTTTACCCGGCAAAGTTTTGAATTGGGTTACGACTACATTCTGGATTACCAGACCGTCTCGCATGCGCTGCACGTCGGCTATCACACCGAAAAAATCGAGGAAGACCTGATGAGAACGTCCAACGGATGGGGCGCCATTACGGCTCCCGGCGGGCGTGTGTTCATACCCATCAATGGCTATCGCGACGTGCGGTCGTATTTCCAGACCGAGACCTACCAGGCCACCTTTGACGGTTTTCCGAACGCCAACATCAATTCGCAAACGCGCTCGGAGAACTTCGAGTTCAATGACACCATCAGCTGGAAAAACTTCACTTTCAACCTCGGTCTGCTGATCAGCAAGGATACGCTCTATGGCCAGGGCCTGAAGCGCAACAGCGAGAATGTTTCCGGTTTCGAGCTTGCTGAAGGTCACCGCTACGAGATGTACGAGGTCGACCCGATGCTGCAACCGCGCCTCGGTCTCACCTGGGACGCGAATGACAGGACCACCGTGTTTGCCAACTATGCCCGTTACAATCCGTCCGCCAGTTCACTGGCGCGGGCTGCTTCATGGGCGCGCAATAACCTCGGCAAGGTCATAAGGTCCTATTACGATGCGAATGGCAAATTCATCGTTTCCGAGCAACTTGGCAGTTCTTCAGGCAAGATCTTCGTGGAGGATATGGACCCGCGTCATATCGATGAGTACCTGCTTGGCACCAGCTACGAGTTTACCGATCAGCTGATCGGCCGCGCCCATGTCCGTTACCGGGCGGGCAGGAACTTCTGGGAAGACACCAATAACAATGCCCGCATTGCGTTCAATCCGCCTCCCGGCATTCCTCGCGAACTGTACGTCGAGAACTTGGCTGACATCCGTGCGGAAATCGGTGGTTCCACCTACGTGATCGCGCAGCTCGATGACGCCTACACCGACTACTGGGAACTCAACCTCGAGGCCGAGTGGCGCGGTGACAATTACTACGTGCAGGGTTCATATGTCTACAGCGATTACAGCGGTAACTTTGACCAGGACAACACGAGCACCGGCAACGATGGCAATATCTTTATCGGTTCATCCAATATTGCCGATGGCGCAGGCCGCCAGTTGTGGGATCTCAAGGACGGCACACTGAGGGGTGACCGCCCGCACCAGTTCAAAATTTACGGATTCTACGAGTTGAGCTGGAACGCCGGTGTTGGCGCCTACTTCGTCTACCAGTCGGGTCAGCCATGGGAAGCCTGGGACTCGGAGGTTTACCGCGCCCTGACCAGCAGCACCAGCGATACCATCCGTTACGCGGAGCGCGCAGGTTCGCGCCGGACCGGTTCGCACACGCAACTGGATCTGAACTACACGCAGAACTTCTACCTCGGCAGTGATGACCGTTATAACATCCAGTTGCGCGCCGACCTGTTCAACGTGTTTGACAGCCAGACCGGTTATGACGTCGAGCCCAGCGTCAACAGCGCCAACTTTGGTAACCCCAGGGACTGGTTCAACCCGAGACGTCTGCAGTTGATGGCCACGTTCCTGTTCTGAGCCGACCGGGCTGAACCACCGGTCAGTCAATCGTCATGTGTTTGTGATCGGCCCGGCATTCCGGGCCGATCGCAGTTTGGGAGGCCGATTTTTTTGCCATGAACTTCTCCATGAACATTCACCCGCTGGACGCTGCGATCGTGGTCGTCTACCTGGTGGCGGTGCTGGCGTTCGGTTTGTGGATCGGGCGTGGACAAAGGACCCCGGCGGATTATTTTCTCGGCAGCCGATCCCTGCCGTGGGGTTTGCTGCTGCTGTCGATCGTGGCCACCGAAACCAGCACGGTGACCTTTCTGAGCCTGCCGGGCATCGCGGCCGCTGTTGACGGCAACCTGACCTTCCTGCAGATCGCCATCGGCTATATCGCCGGGCGTTTGCTGATTATCCATGTGTTGCTACCGATTTATTTCCGCGCCGATAATTTCACCGCCTACGAGGTTCTCGAAGCGCGTTTCGGCAAACTGAGCCGCCGTCTGACCTCGGTGCTGTTCCTGCTGACACGCAACCTGAGCGACGCGCTGCGGTTGTTCCTGACTGCATTGGTGCTGCAAATCGTGCTCGGTCTCGATTTGACCCTCGCGGTGATCCTGCTCGGCCTGGTCACCATCATTTACACGCTCGTCGGCGGCGCCAGGTCGGTGATCTGGAACGATGCGATCCAGTTTGTCATCTACATGCTCGGCGCCTTTGCCGCGATTACGTTCATCGGCATGCACATGCCGGGCGGTTGGCCGGCGCTGGTGGAATTTGCCGAGCAGGGAGATAAATTCCGCCTGTTCGATTTCGATCTTAGTCTGACCAAACCCTCTATGACATTCTGGTCGGGCGTGGCTGGCGGCGCCTTCCTGACAATGGCGACGCACGGCACCGACCAGTTGATGGTGCAGCGCTACCTGTCCGCCAAAAACCAGCGCGACGCTGCCCTGAGCCTCGGTTTCAGCGGTTTGGTCGTTTTCCTGCAGTTCGCCGTGTTCCTGTCGATCGGCATCGCGCTGGCCGGGTTCTATGCGCAGACGCCCGGCGCGAACCCGCTGGACGGCGGCCACGGTGACCGCCTGTTCGCCCACTTCATCGTCAATTCGATGCCGCTCGGCCTGACCGGTCTGACCCTGGCGGCGGTGTTCGCGGCGGCCATGTCGACCCTGTCCAGTTCGCTCAACAGTTCGGCGACGGCGCTGATCAGCGACCTCTGGCTGCCGCTGCGCAAGACCGCCATGCCGCAGGCAGCGCAACTGCGGGCCGGTCGCATCGCGACCGCTGGATTTGGTATATTGCAGGTTACGATTGCCACGCTGGTGGGTGTCATTGGCACGACGGAAAGCACGGTGTTCAATGTCCTGAAAATAGCCGGGTTTGCAAGCGGGCCGGTGCTCGGCCTGTTTTTGCTGGCCGTGACCGGTGACCGCGTCAAACAGCCGGCCGCGCTGATAGGTTTTGGGGTCGGCGTGGCGGGTCTGTCGGTCATCGCTGTCGGTACGGACCTCTACTGGCCGTGGTATGCCGCGGTCGGCTCGATCCTGACCTGGCTGGCGGGTTGGCTGATCCAGTTGTCAACGCCAACGGCCCTGCACCGCGCACATCCTCCCGCCACGGACCGTCCTGCATGAACGTGGCGCTCGTCAATGGCCGCGTGTTCGACGGGCAGACCCTGCACAGCGGGCTGGCCGTGCTGCTTGAAGACGCAAGGATTGCAGCGTTGCTGCCGGCGGCCGCTATCCCCGCCGGGGTTACGCAGCGCATCGACCTCGACGGCCACCTGCTGGCGCCGGGTCTGATCGATATCCAGGTCAATGGCGGTGGCGGTGTCATGTTCAACGCCGCGCCGACCCTTGAGACCCTGCGTACGATCGGCGCCGCGCACCGGCGTTTTGGCACGACCGGCTTTCTGCCGACATTGATCAGCACCGATTTCGCCACCATGCAAGCCGCCATCGAGACCGTCAGGCAAGCGCTTGCGGACGTGGTCCCCGGTGTCCTCGGAATACACCTCGAGGGCCCGTTCCTGAATCCCGACAAACGCGGCATTCACAACGCCGACAGGTTTTGCCCACTTGATGAGGCCGCGTTTGACCTGCTCACGTCACTGCCTGAAGCCATCACGCTGGTCACGCTGGCGCCGGAATGCACCAGCGCCGCAATGATTGCGCGTCTCAGGGAGCGGGGCGTGCTGGTCTTCGGCGGGCACAGCGACGCGAGCTATGCGCAGACACGCGCGGCGCTGGACGCCGGTTTGCGCGGTTTCACGCACCTGTTCAATGCCATGAGCCAGATGCAAAGCCGTGAGCCGGGTATGGTGGGCGCGGCGCTCGATGACCGGCACAGCTGGTGCGGTATGATCGCCGATGGCCAGCACATCCACCCGGCCACCTTCGCGGTCGCGGTGGCGGCCAAGCGCAAGGGCTATTCGCTACTGGTGACCGATGCGATGGCAACGGTCGGGTCAGACAGCCGTGCCTTCCGTTTTGACGGGCAGGACATCAGCGTCTCCGGCGGCAGTTGCCGGTTGGCCTCGGGCGCATTGGCCGGTTCCGACCTGGACATGCTCAGCGCGGTCAGGAACGCCGCCCGTTTCACCGGGCTGGACGTGA
>JBFZEL010000157.1:0-6859 GCA_041306925.1 Lysobacterales bacterium | reverse complement strand
GGTGCTTTGCTGCATATGCAGGTGCCGCTGAGGGCTGACCAGATTGAAGTACTCAGAAATCTTTAAGCCGAACCTTGCGCATTGAATAAACCCGATTCTGAAAACACAGGCCCAGGTTGGTTTGTCTACATCATCAAGGCCAGTGACGGCCGTTTGTACACGGGTATTACGACCGATGTGGCAAGGCGTTTTGGCGAACATTCCGGGACGCAGAGAGGCGCAAGATTTTTCCGCGGCAGGCAACCGGTGGAAGTGGTTTATTCGGAAAGCCACCCGGATCGCAGCAGCGCCCTACGGCGCGAAGCGGATATCAAGCGACTGTCGAGGGGGCTGAAACTGGATCTGATAGGCCGGCAGACGCCGGAACATAATTAAACCACCGAGGCGCCCCTGTTGATAATTCGACATCCCGTGTCCCTCAGCAAGACGGTAGCAAGCTGGTTCAACTGCGCCTAGGCTGTGTATACAATAATACATAAATTATGAAAGTACAAGTACTTAGATAAATAACATGAAGTGATACTGCAAATAGAGAAATTGTTTATTCCTGCTCCAGGCCCATTCACCCATCGGCTGATCAAGTGTTGCCGGAAACCCGGGCCGGGAAGCGCCAGGATCAGCCAGGGCCGGACCAGGCTCTGACCCGGACGCCGACTGGACATATTGATCGTGCCGGAAAATGAGTGCTTGCGCTGACCTCCGAATCAAATTATCCTCTGTGACAGTGTATTAACGTGTTATTACATTGGTACAAGCATGAAACAACATAACGCAACGCAGAAGAAGGCATTGAAGTCGGCGGCGGAGTCCCTGTACAAGGCGATTCTGACCTTGGAAAAGCCGGATGAAGTGCGCCAGTTTTTGCTCGACCTGTGCACCCCCGCCGAGGTGGAGGCGATGGTCGATCGCTGGTGGACGGCATCGTTGTTGAAGCAGGGGCGGAGTTACCGGGAAATCAGCGAGATCACCGGTGTCAGCGTCACCACCATCGGCCGTGTGGCCAGGTACATGCATATGGGTGAGGGCGGTTACCGCCTGGCCTTGCGGCGCGAGGAGGCGGCAAAATCATGAACAGGATCCGGGTAGCGATACAAAAATCAGGCAGGTTGTCAGACCACTCGCTCGAACTTCTGCAAAGATGCGGTCTGCGTTTTTCGCCCAGCAAGGACAAGCTGTTCTGGTACGGCAAGGATTTTCCGGTCGACCTGCTGTTGGTGCGTGATGATGATATACCGCGCCTGCTGCTGGACGGGGTCTGCGAACTCGGCATTGTCGGTGAAAACGTTGCCGGCGAGGTGATGCTGGAGCAGAACAGGAAGGACGGCTTGTCGCAATTGCGCAAACTCACCTTCGGCGGTTGCCGGTTGTCACTGGCGGTACCCGAAAACTCCGCTGTCAGGTCAGCCAGCGACCTCGACGGTTGCCGGATTGCGACCAGTTATCCCGCCCTGACAAATGCCCTGTTATCCGCCCGCGGCATCAACGCGGAGACGGTCAAGTTTTCCGGTTCCGTCGAGATCGCGCCGGGCCTGGGAACGGCGGATGCCATCGCGGATCTTGTCTCCACGGGTACGACATTGCGCGCCAACCACCTGGTTGAACTGGAGGTGCTGTTTGAAAGTACCGCAGCGCTTTACGGTTATGCAGGTCCTTTGCATGACGAAAAACGCCTGATGATCGAGCGTTTGCTGTCACGTCTGGACGGCGTGCTGGCTGCGGCGGAAAGCAAATACGTGATGCTGCACGCCCCGCGAGACGCGCTTGAAAGGATCACCCGCATTTTACCCGGCGCCGAGAAGCCGAGCCTGATGAATCTTGAAGGCGACCCCGACCGCGTGGCGTTGCACGCGGTGTGCCGCGAGGGTGTGTTCTGGGAGCATCTCGAAGCACTGAAAGCGGCGGGCGCATCGGCCATCCTGGTGCTGCCGGTCGAGAAAATGCTGGCCTGAGCGATGGACATCAAGATTCCGGAATTGATCGACTGGTCGTCTGCAGGCGAGGCGCAGCGGGAATCGGTTTTGCGTCGTCCGCCCCTCCCCGCCGGTGATTTCAAAGGGGTGGTAAGTGACATCATCGCCCGCGTCGGCAGGGGCGGGGACAGGGCGTTGCGGGAGATTGGTGAAAAGTACGACGGGGCGATCGATGGACCGCTGGAAGTCAGCGGCGCGGAGTGGGCGGCGGCCGAGGCAGCGGTCGATCCCGTGGTACTGAAGGCCATGGACGAGGCCATTGCGCGCATCAGTTCCTTCCACCTCGCCGGTGTGCCATTGCCTTACAGTAAGGAAACCAGCCCCGGTTTGCGCTGCGAGGCACGCTACCTGCCGATATCACCCGTGGGTCTGTATGTACCGGGCGGCTCGGCGCCCCTGGTTTCGACGGTGATCATGCTCGGTGTCCCGGCGCAGATTGCCGCCTGCGAGGAGGTCATTTTGTGCACCCCGCCGGACCGGCAGGGACAGGTGCCGCCGGCGATCCTGGCAGCGTCCGCACGTTGCGGCATCGGCCGTGTGTTCAAGCTGGGCGGTGCCCAGGCGATTGCCGCCATGGGGCTCGGCACCGAGAGCATACCCGCCTGCGCCAAGCTGTTCGGGCCGGGGAATGCATGGGTGACCGAGGCCAAGCAGCAGATTTCAGTCATGCCTGGCGGCGCCGCGCGGGATATGCCGGCGGGCCCGTCTGAAGTGCTGGTGATCGCTGACCAGGGCGCCGATGCCGTCGCCGTCTGCTGGGACCTGCTGTCACAGGCGGAACACGGTCCGGATTCCCAGGCGATTGTCATCAGTGACAGCCCAAAACTGCTCGGAGAGATTGGCCGTCTGCTGCCGGACATGGCCGCCAAACTTCCGCGTGCCGCGATTCTTGCAGGGTCGCTGCAACACTTGAGACGCATCCGTGTGAATACCATCACGGAGGCCATTGAAATCAGCAACCGCTACGCACCGGAGCACCTGATCCTGAATTGCGACAAGGCCGAGCTGGCCGCCGAAAAGGTGACCACGGCTGGCTCGGTGTTCATTGGCCCATGGACCCCCGAAGCCCTCGGTGATTACTGTTCCGGCACCAACCACGTGTTGCCGACCTACGGTTATGCGCGCGCCTACAGCGGTCTTTCCGTCAGTGATTTCCTGCGGCGCATGACCCTGCAGCGCGCCAGCAACTTCGGTCTGCGCAGTGTCGGGCCGTGCGCGGCGATACTGGCCCGCGCGGAAGGTCTGGATGCACACCGCATGGCGGTGGAATACCGGCTCAGGAAAAAAGATCAAGAGAAAAAAGACCAAGAGAAAAAAGACGGGTAATGAAAATGGACATCGAGCGACTCGCCAGGCCGGAAATCGTCGCCATGAAGGCCTATGTCTCCGCCCGCAGCAGCGCGGCGGCGGATGGTATCCTGTTAAATGCCAACGAGGCGCCGTATACCCACGTGGCCGACCCGGAATGGCAGCGCCTGGCGCTGAACCGTTACCCGCAACCGCAACCCGCCTTGTTGCGCACAAGGCTGGCGGAACTCTACGGCGTGGGCGAAGACAAGCTGCTGATGACACGCGGCAGCGACGAGGGCATTGACCTGCTGACACGGGTGTTCTGCCGTCCCGGGCAGGACGCGGTGGCCGAATGCAGCCCCTGTTTCGGCATGTACCGGATCGCCGCGACCATCCAGGGCGCACGCGTGATCGATGTGCCGAGGCAGGCGGGCAAGGGCTTCCAGATCGATTTCGAACAACTCGAAAAGGTTATCAGCGAAGCACCGGACGTGCGCCTGGTGTTCCTGACCTCGCCAAACAACCCGACCGGCGACCTGATCAGCCGCGCGCAACTGGAAGCCGTGCTGGCAGCCACCGGCGAGCGGGCGCTGGTGGTCCTGGACGAGGCCTATATCGAGTTTTGTGACGCCGCGTCAGCCATCGAACTGCTTGGCAAGTGGCCACAACTGGTCGTTTTGCGCACGCTGTCCAAGGCCTGGGCCGCAGCCGGCGTGCGTTGTGGTATCGTTGTCGCGGACCCGGCGGTCATCGGCCTGCTGCAACGGGTCATCGCACCTTACCCGTTGTCGGCCATGGCCATCGACGCCGCCCTCGCGGCCATCTCCGCAGCAAGCGCCGAGCGTCAACGGCGATTCGTGGCAGCGGTCAGGCAGGGCAGGGCTGATCTTTACCGGTTCCTTGAGCAGTGTGATTTCGTCAGGCAAGCCTGGCAGGGTGAAGCCAATTTCATCCTGGTGCGCGTGGCCGACGGCAGCGGCCTGGTGAACTGGTGCGCCGCGCGCGGCATACGTATCCGCGATTTCGGTTCGTATGCGGGCCTTGCGGGCTGTGTGCGGCTGACCATCGGCAGCCCCGCAGAGCTGGCAGCCTTGAAATCCGCCCTCACGGCCTATGGAGAACAATAATGAATCAACGCAAACGCCGGATCCTGTTCCTCGACCGCGACGGCACGCTGATCATCGAACCGGAAGATGGCCAGATCGACAGTCTCGAAAAACTCGAACTGGTCGAAGCGGTGATCCCGGCCTTGCTGACACTGAAGACGGCCGGTTATGAATTCGTCATCGTCAGCAACCAGGACGGTCTTGGCACGGACGCCAATCCGCTGGAAAAATTCCAGCCCCCGCACGCCAAGATGCTGTCGCTGTTTGCCTCGCAGGGCATCCACTTTGCAGCCGAGCACATCGACCCGCATTTTGAAAGCGACAACTCGCCGAACCGCAAGCCGGGTATCGGTATGTTGCTGGATTACCTGAAAACCGGCGAACTGGACCTCGCCGACAGCTGGGTGATCGGTGACCGTCAGACCGATCTGCAACTGGCGCAAAACATGGGTATCGGCGGTATCCGTTGCGGCCCGCACGGCCGGCACTGGCTGGATATTGCGCAGCAACTCTGCGACCAGCCAAGACGCGCGCTGGTGCAGCGCAACACCAACGAGACCCGTATCTGCGTGGAAGCCGACCTGGATGACAGCGGCGGTAACGACATCAGCACCGGTATCGGTTTCTTCGATCATATGCTCGACCAGCTCGCGGCCCATGGCGGTTTCCGCCTGCAGCTCAAATGCGAGGGTGATCTCGGCATCGACGAACACCACACCGTCGAGGACTGCGCCCTGGCGCTGGGCCAGGCGCTGGACCGGGCGCTGGGCGAGCGCCGTGGCATCGGCCGTTATGGTTTCGTGTTGCCGATGGACGAATCACTCGCCGAGGTCGCTGTCGATCTCTCAGGCCGGCCCGCGTTTGTTTTCGAGGCTGAATTTGCGCGCGACACGGTCGGCGGTTTGCCGACCGAAATGGTGCGGCACTTTTTGCCTCGCTGAGCCAGTCCCTGCGTTGCGCGTTGCACATGAAGGTCAGCGGCGAAAACACCCACCACATGATCGAGGCGCTGTTCAAGGGCGCCGGCCGTGCCTTGCGTCCGGCACTGGCCAGGCAGGGCACCGGACTGCCCAGCACCAAGGGCGTACTGGTACCGTGACCCCCAGATTTCGACACAACCAGAGCCCTCCGGATGTGCCGGGACAAGGCGCACTGCGCAGGCAATGGCCCAGCCCTTGGCAAGCGGTGTACTAAGGTGACACTGGCGCTCATCGACAGCGGCGGGGCCAATATCGGTTCGGTCATGCACGCGTTGAGAAGGCTCGGCGCAGAGCCGGTCTTCACCGCGGATGCGGCCACCATCCGCAACGCGGACCGGGTGCTGCTGCCGGGTGTCGGCGCCGCCGGCGCCGCCATGTCACGTTTGCGGGAACTGGGTCTGATCCAGTGCATCCGCGAATTGCGGCAACCGGTTCTGGGTATCTGTCTGGGTATGCAATTGTTGTTTGAAAAGTCCGAGGAGGACGACACGCCGTGCCTGGGTATCATGCCGGGAACACTGAAAAAACTGCAAGCTTCCGAAGGTATCCGCGTACCGCACATGGGCTGGAATACCACCACCGCCCGCCGTGCCGATGCCTTGCTCGCAGGCCTGCCGGAAAAGCCCTGGTTCTATTTCGTCCACAGCTATTGCGCGCCTGTCGGTGCCGGCACCCTTGCTACCTGTTTGCACGGAGAGCCTTTTACTGCAATCGTGCGGCAGGGCAATTTTTGCGGCGCACAGTTTCACCCGGAACGATCTGCACAGAGCGGCGCACGGCTCTTGGCAAACTTCCTGGACTTTCCGGGATGATACTGATACCGGCCATCGACCTGCTGGACGGACGCTGCGTGCGCCTGTTGCACGGTGATTTCGGCCAGGTCACGCACTACCCGTTGGCCGCCGCGGAACTTGCCGACGCCTATGCGGAAGAGGGTGCGCAGTGGCTGCACGTGGTGGACCTGGCGGCTTCGAGGGACGGCGCCGCTGCGGACACGACGGCATTGTTCAGCCTGCTCGGACGGGCGCGGCAGTCGGTACAGACCGGTGGCGGCGTGCGCAGCGCGGCAGATATTTCGCGCAGGCTGGATGCAGGCGCGGCGCGCGTGGTGGTCGGCAGTCTGTGTGTGACCGACAGCAAACGCTTTGTTGCCTGGCTGGCGCAATTTGGCGCCGACAAACTGGTCGCCGCCCTCGATATCCGCATCGACGCAAAGGGTGTGCCGTGGCCGCGTATTCACGGCTGGACGGACCGCGGCAACGCGGATATGTGGCAGTTGCTCGATGAACTGGTGGCGGGCGGTTTGCAGCACCTGCTGTGCACCGATATCAGCAGGGATGGCGCGCTCAGCGGCCCCAACACCGCTCTGTATGCCGATATTACCGGACGCTATCCGGGTCTGCGGTTGCAGGCCTCGGGCGGTGTCAGCAGTCTTGCCGATCTGCAACAACTCAAAGCCACCGGCGCCGCGGCTGTCATCACCGGCAAGGCCTTGCTGGAGAATCGCTTCAGC
>JBFZEL010000156.1:0-4589 GCA_041306925.1 Lysobacterales bacterium | reverse complement strand
TCCAGCCAATCTTCTCCGGCGCGCCCGGAGTAAAAGGCCCGCTCCTCAATTTCGGCGGCCTCGCGAATTCTGTGCTTTATTTCCGGGTTGCTCACACATACAAAGTACCAGGGCTGGTGATTGGCCCCATTCGGCGCGGTCCCTGCTGCCTTGATACAAGTCTCGATAACATCACGTGGAACCGGTCTGGACGAGTATTGACGGACTGTGTGCCTTTGACTGATGAACTCATAATACTGGAGCGCGCGCTCACGCATCTCAATTTCGGATAAGTCTTGCCGGTCCGGCAAAGGGATGGGCTGATAGCCTGTCATTGAAACGGCACTCCTGATTTTGTTGAAAAAACTACGACCCTCCTAGAATACTGTGGCGGCCATGAAAAGGAATTGCGTTTTTTACGTAGATATGAAAATAAAAGGGAATAAATCTCTTGAAATAATAGTATATTGAATAATATTTGTATCAACTGACTAGAGTGAGCGTAATTATGTCTATGGGCGACAAAGAATACCGGGTGGACAGGACCGATTTACGCATACTTCGCGCCCTGCAAAACAATGCCCGTGCGCCACTGCATGAACTGGCAGAAACAGCCCACCTGTCGGTCTCACAAACGCAACGCAGAGTCCGACAATTGGAAAATGCAGGTGTTATCCAGGGTTATTCCGTTCGTATCAATGCACTCGATGTCGGCTTGAATGTTGTCGCCTATGCCGAAATCACACTGGCGAGGCAAGACACCGAGTCAGCAACTCGCTTTCACGAAGCAGTGCAATCCATACCCGAAGTGCAAGAGTGTCATCGCGTCAGTGGCACTGCAGATTACCTTCTGAAAATCCTTGCGCCGGATCTGCCGGGTTATTCCAGTCTTGCGCAACGGACCATCCTTGCCATTCCCGAAGTCGATAAGATCACTACCATGATCGTTTTTGAATCTGCCAAGAACACCAGTGAAATCCCACTGGGATATGCTCGACCCTAATTACCGGTGCAGAGACTACAGGAATCGCAACAACCCACAGGGGACAGCCTGGTAGTCTGTGTCAGTTTTGGCTGCTTGCGTGAGGCTTAGGGGACATTGCGCGTCTTCTTTACAACCCAGATATTCAGAGTTCAATTTAATGTCCAATTCAACTACTGTGATCCATTCCTTGTCCCGTAATTGCGCCCTTTCCTTGTTCAAGCCGTTATTGGGTTTTGTAATTCTGTGCCTCGCACTGGCTACTCACGCTCAAGCGGAAAGTGAAGCCCTGGTCGTTCAGCAACAGTTTCTCAAATGGGCAAGCGAGAACCTGCACCCGATTGCTTCGGTCTCAGCCGCTGCCTCTACCTCGGAGCTTGAACCTCTTCGAAACATGATCGGTGAGGCTGAAGTGGTGTCATTTGGCGAAGGACTGCATGGAGGCGCTGAACCGCTCGATATCCGCAATTACATGTTTCGTTACCTGGTGGAGCAACTGGGCTTCTCTGCCATTGCCATCGAGTCCGGTTTCAGCGAAGGTCTGGCCGTGAACGAATATGCGCTGGGCGGACCGGGTGAACTTGACGAGATAGTAGCTCAAGGGTTCGGCTATGGCTTCGGCACCTTTCCGCAGTCATCAGCGTTGATTAAATGGATACGAACGTACAACGAAGCAGTAGAAGATGGTGGCGAAATCGAGTTCTATGGCTTTGACGCTCCCCCAGGCGACCCAAAAATGGCGATCGAGTATGCCATGGGCTACCTGGACAAAGTTGACCAGAAGGCCGCCGACGAACTGCGTGTCCGGGTTGGTACGCTGTTGCCTATGCTCAACCTCAATCGGTTTGGCCAGGCACCCAATCAGTACGCTGAACTGTCGCAGGAACAAAGGGACCGGCTAACAGCGGCCATTGCCGATATGAATACTCTTTTCAAAATAAACCAGGGAACCTACAAACTTCTGAGTTCACCCCAGGCATATGAACTGGCATACCAATCAGCGGTGGTAGCGGCGCAGGTTGATGAATACTTGCGACAGGTTCCTGTTGGGTGGACGCCGCAAGCGGGTATAGCGGCCATCAGTGGAACAATCGTGGTCAGTGACCGCTCCAAGGCAGACAACTCACACTGGGTCAAAGAACAGCAGGGGTCTGGAGGCAAAGTCCTGTTGTTTGCTCACCGTGATCACACTGCAACAGCACCCGTAACCGTGACCATCCCGGAGGGAAACCCATTTGGCTTGCCACCTGCCGTAATGTCCATGCCGCCGATGATGGGCATGTTTTTGCAACCCAGGTACCAAGCCAATCTGGTTAGCATCGTTAACCTGCTGGCCGAGGATGTAAGCCGCTGTGGAATGGAACGAGAGCTGGCTCCGGAAGGCTCACTTGAGGCGCTGCTGGCCAGCCTTGGTCCGGAGTATTTTCTGCTGGATTTGCGCACCGCGCCACCGGAAGTTGCACTTTGGTTGAGTGAGTTTCGCCAGTTGTATGGCCTGGATATGCCCGACTCAATAAGTGTCGGCAAGGCTTTTGACATCATATTTTTTTCCCGCAGGGTTAGCCCAGCCGTGCCTTGCCCATGAACAGCGTTTGTAGGGGTGACGGCGCTACCGCCTGGTACGCGCTATTTCGCCAATTCGTACAAATATTTTACGTATGACAACACGGCACCGTCCCAGCCCTCAACCTCCGGGTTGATGGATTCGATCACGAAGTACTCGTCAGGCGCGAGTGCGGCTTCCGCCGTCATGTCCGGCACCAGCCGCAAGTCCAGTTTCGCCTCTGCCCGGTGCGGCAGAACCGTCTTGCCGCCAGGCCCGGTGTAGCCGGCGACCAGGCCTTCAATATTGATCGTCGGCTGGGATTCCAGGCGCTCCATGGCCTCGGCAAAGGGACTGTTGGCTGATACAGCAAATCCAGCATTTTCAAATAATTCTGCTGCTGAATCTTTAAGCAAATCATGTATTGTGCCTGTAGCACTATTGACCTTGAAGTCTGCCACAATCGAACTTGCCTGCGGCTAAAATGCGGTTTACCACCACGACATTAGAATTCAGGAACCATCATGTCCGTAGATTTGAAATCCAAATTATTACCATGCAAGGAAATGACCGCAGAACTTGAAGTATTTCTTAGCACATACTACACACGGACTGAACCTAACAAAATAGTCCATGGTGACGAATTGGTAGTTGAGTATTACGGTAAGAACAACAAGAACCATAGCCCAACAGAGGAGAGGAACTCATCATCTAAGTGGTCCGGCAGATTGGTGGCCGAGGTTTGTGTCAATTTTCAAGCACGGACGATTTATGCGTAAGAAACCGCCATGGTAACGGTTGGTTTTCTTCCGGGTCTCTTCACCCATTCTGTATTTCGAGCCATTGACACAGCAATATCGAGTAAAACTATTTCAGATCTATGTGACTAAAAAGTGACTAGTATATGAATGAAATTTTGTAAGTTATTGAAAAGATGGTGCCGGCACCAGGATTCGAACCCGGGACCTACTGATTACAAATCAGTTGCTCTACCAGCTGAGCTATACCGGCACATGGTATATCAGGGGGGTGGAATTTTATGTTTTGCGGGTCGCCAGTGCAATGATTTTAAACCGGGCTAGCGTCCTTCACCGGTTCCGTCGTCGTTTTCCGGTGCCTGTGGATCAACCTGGTTCGTTGTATCGTCCTTGAGCGGGACCGGTTCATTGGATACGGTAGGTTCCGGTCCTGTTCCGCCGTCGTTTTCCGTTGCCTGCGGGTCAGCCTGTTCCGTTGTATCGTCCTTGAGCGGGACCGGTTCATTGGATACGGTAGGTTCCGGTCCGGTTCCGTCGTCGTTTTCCGGTGCCTGCGGGTCAGCCTGGTCTGTTGTATCGTCCTTGAGCGGGACCGGTTCACTGGAAACGGTAGGTTCCGGTCCGGTGCCGACCGCCTGTTTCGGCGAGACTTCAACTTCCGCGGATGACTCACCTGTAACCTGTTCCGGTACCGACTCTACCTGTTCTGCGGGTGTTTCCCCGATGATTCTGGAGTCATCCGGAGCTTCAGCCTGGACCGCGACCGCAGCACTCTCTTCCCCCGGTGCCTCGGGCTCGGTTGGCATCAGCCCGGGGTCTAGTGTGGCCGCGGATGACTCACCCGTAACCTTTTCCGGTACCGACTCTACCTGTTCTTCGGGTGTTTCCCCGATGATGCTGGAGTCATCCGGAGCTTGACCCTGGACCGCGACCGCACCACTCTCATCCCCCGGTGCCTCGGGCTCCGTTGGCATCAGCCCGGGGTCTTGTGTGGCCACGGATGACTCACCCGTAATCTGATCCGGTATCGTTTCTGCACGTTGTTCGGGTGTTTCCCCGATGATTCCGGAGTCATCCGGAGCTTCACCCTGGACCGCGACCGCACCACTCTCTTCCCCCGGTGCCTGGGGCTCCGTTGGCATCAGCCCTGGGTCTTGTGTGGCCACGTTTTCCGCTTCGAGAAATCCAGTTTCAGGGCACGGCACCGGTCGCTGCATGAAATCATTTGGCCGGTTCTGCAGGTCCAGCGCAAGCAACCCGGAACCGGGATTCTGCTCGTAATCCAGCCAATAACGCGGTTCAGCCTGGCGCTGGACGCGCAGGATGG
>JBFZEL010000155.1:0-2541 GCA_041306925.1 Lysobacterales bacterium | reverse complement strand
CAGGGACAAGACTGAAAAGCACCGGTTTTTCGGAATCAAAGATCCAAGGATATCGCGTCTACTGCCGTTCTGGAAGGATGTTTTTAGCCGCCTGGATATCAGTGTCGGGTATGTCATTGTCTATCGGCACCCCATGAGCGTCATGAAATCGCTTCAACGGCGCAACGGGTTTGCCCCTGAAAAATGCTACTACCTTTGGCTCAGCCACTTAATCCCCTGTGTGCTCGATGTCCAGGAGGCACCGCGAGCCGTCGTCAATTATGACTTGCTTATGGACGACCCGGCCATGCAGATCAGTCGCATCGCAGACGCCTTGGCCTTAGGCACTGATATGATCCATGATGATTTTAAGGACTTCAAGCAGAATTTCCTGGAAGACGGTCTGCGGCATACGCGGTATTCGTTGGGGGATTTGGAGTCCAACTCGGACGTTCCAACGGACGTGATCCAAGCATGCCAGTTGCTCGAAGCGGCCGCACAGGATGCAATTTCCATCGACTCAACGGAAGTGCGCGGCGCCTTTTTACGCTTCGCGGGCAATATGAAAAGCATCTTGCCCGCGCTTCGGTACATGAGCCGATGCGACACCCAGATTGGGGCGGCGATAGCCGAGCGCGATGCGGCGCTTACAGAGAAGAATGCGTCAATGGCTGTGCGAGACGTAGTCGCAGCAGAACGAGATGCTGCTGTCGAACAACGAGACGTCGCCGTAGAGCAGCGTGACGCGGCATTTGAGCAGCGTGACGCGGCATTTGAGCAGCGTGACGCGGCATTTGAGCAGCGTGACGCGGCATTGGCTGAGCTATCCAAAATTAAAAATTCAAAGACTTTTCGGTTGGCTCATCGGTTAACCGCAGCGAAATGGGTTATCGCTAATCGGAGTCTTAGCGATCACGATCGCATTCGGATAAGGGAGACGCTGCGTGGAGTCTATCACCAGTTTCCTTTGCCGATTCGGAACACGTTGAGATGGGGGTATACAAAATTTGTCAGAAGCCCCTCGAAAGCAATCAAAAGGAATCGCCTTGCAGCTATTCCTTTTCAACATCCTGAAATGAAGCCCGCTCAAAAGACCAAAGGGCTTTCCGATTACCTATTTTGGGGAGTGATCGACTGGCATTTCAGGCACCAGCGCCCGCAGCACCTCGCCCAAAACCTGGCACTTGCTGGGAGGCGGGTTTTCTATGTCTCTGCGGTGTTGCTGGACGACGACCGGCCAGGATTCGAGGTAGAAGCGCTTGACGGCAGCGGCTCGCTTTTCCAGGTCAAGCTGTACGCGAGGGGAGGGTCGTCCATTTATGCCAGCGCGGCCGACAAGGAATTAAACGCTCGGCTGCGAGGCAGCGCCGGAGAGCTGCTCTTGTGGGCCGGCTCCCGGGAGGTGATATCCTTCGTTCAACATCCTTTTTGGTATGAAGTGGCCGCCGCGATCCCGAATTGCCGGGTGGTGTACGACTGCATGGACTACCATGAGGGATTCGGGAACATCGCGCCGGAGATCATAGCGTTGGAGAAGGACCTACTCCGGACGGCCGACCTGACGGTGACGAGTTCCCAACTGCTGGACCAGATGGCTTCCGACCACGCCGCGCAACGCGTGCTGATCCGGAACGCAGCCGACTTCGAGCACTTCCGCAACCCTCCTTCCCGCACTTACCGCGATGAGCAGGGCCGACGGGTAATCGGATACTACGGCGCCATCGCCGAATGGTTCGACCTGGATTTGGTCGCGGCTGTAGCCGAGAAGTTCCGCGAGCACTGCCTGGTGCTTGTCGGTTCCGATACGGTTCGTGCTAAATCGAGGCTCGCGCGGCTGCCCAATGTAAAATTTATCGGCGAGGTGCCTTACGGCGAACTTCCCTACTACCTGTACGGTTTCGACGTATGCATATTGCCCTTCAAAGTTGTGCCGCTGACGCGTGCCACCAACCCAGTCAAAGTGTATGAATACCTGAGCGCCGGCAGGCAGGTGGTGTCCATCGACTTGCCGGAGATGCAACAGTTCGGAGACCTGGTCAGGGTAGCTGACAACCACGCTGATTTCATCTCGGCCGTTGCTGCCGCGCTGGACATGCCGTCCGATCCGGATGCCGTGCGCAGGCGCCGGGCGTTTGCCGGGGAACAGACCTGGGCCCATCGAGTCGATACGCTGATGGCGCATATTGAAACACGCGCCAGCGATCCCATGGTCAGCGTTGTGGTGGTGACCTATAATAATCTAGAGTTGACTCGAGCGTGTCTTGCCAGCCTCGACGAACATAGCGGCTATGATTCGCTGGAGATTATCGTCGTCGATAACGCCTCCACGGATGGAACCCGAGAATTTCTGGAAGAGTGGGTTGCGGCCGGTATAAACCGCCGGATGGTCCTGAATGATGACAACAGGGGTTTTGCCGCTGCCAACAACCAGGGCCTCGCAATCGCTGCAGGCGACTACTTGGTGCTTTTGAACAATGACACCTACGTTACCCCGGGATGGGTGCGGACGCTCAGGAACCATCTCCGGCGGGATCAGACCATCGGACTAATTGGCCCTGTGAC
>JBFZEL010000154.1:0-4944 GCA_041306925.1 Lysobacterales bacterium | reverse complement strand
GCTGACCAGGGCCGCCTTTGCGCCGTTTGGCGAGGTGCTGGAGACCGCGGGTATCGAACCGCGCCTGATCAATTTCGGCAACACGCAAAAATTCGCCCCGCTGGCGGAGATTGCCGTCGCGGACAACCGCCGCCCCCAACTCAGCATCTATCGCAGCCAGGCGGTCGTTCTGCCCTTCAGGATACGCCTGGTGGAATGCCATCCGCTCGGCAGCCAGGCCTTTTACCCATTGCACCCACGGCCGTTCCCGCTGGTCGTGGCGAGGGCGGGTGAGCCTCCCTTCCTGGCGGATTTGCAGGTGTTTTTAAGCAATGGCCGCCAGGGCGTGAACCTCAATGCGGGTGTCTGGCACCACTACCAGCTGAGCCTCGGCCAGCAGTCGGATTACCTGGTCATCGACCGCGGTGGTGAGGGTGACAATTACCGCGAGCACTATTTTGACGAAGAGGTGTGGCTGGAGATATGAGCCCGCTGGATAGAATGGAGACATGACAACATTGAATCATCTCGAATGCCTGCTGGTCCAGTCACAGCTGTTCTGGGCAGATGCCGGCGCCAACCGGCGCCAGTTGGAATCGATCGCGCGTGAGCGGGGCGCCGGCTGCGACCTGATCGTCTTTCCCGAAACCTTTACCAGCGGGTTTTTAGGCGATGCCGAGGCGGAGCCTGAAACCATGCAGGGCGCCACCGTTGCGTGGCTGCAATCCCTGGCCGCCGAACTCGGCAGCGTGTTGTGTGGCAGCGTGGCCATTGCAACCGCACAGGGCAGGGTCAACCGTTTCCTGTGGGCGCAGCCTGACGGGGTGCTGCATTACTACGACAAGCGGCATCTGTTTTCTTTTGGCGGCGAAGACCAACGCTACGTTGCCGGTCGTGAGCGCAAGGTCTTCCATTATCGTGGCTGGCGTATCTGCCCGCAGGTCTGTTACGACCTGAGGTTCCCGGCCTGGTGCCGCAACCGCGACGATTACGATCTGCTGATATTCGTCGCCAACTGGCCACAACCGCGCACACCGGCCTGGACCGCGCTGCTCAGGGCGCGGGCGATCGAAAACCAGTGCTACGTGATAGGTGTCAACCGCAGCGGCAGGGATCCGCGCGGTCTCGAATACATCGGCGGCAGCGCCGTCTATGACCCGCTTGGCGAAACCGTACTGGACCTGGGTGTTGAAGAATGCAGCGCGAGCACACGTATAGAACTGACGCAGGTCGCAGCCATCAGGCGGCAGTTGCCGTTTCAGCAGGACGCCGACGATTTCAAGCTGAAGTGAATGCCTGTGTTACACGCCGCTAGGCGGAACAAGTCATTGCTTGAACAGCCAGCGCCACAAGACGCCACGCGGCAGGTGTTTGCCGCTGGCGTTGACCAGCAGCGAATGGCTGTCCATCAGTGTCCAGAGCATCTGCCGGCGGGCCAGGTCACGGCCTGCGAACAGCAGGCGGTCGTGGACCTGCAGTTCGGTGTTGTTGTCAGGTAAAAATATCCGTTGCGCGCCGCGTTCCATTGACAGGCAGACGCAGGGCAGGAATTCATTCGCCTCGCTGCGGCTGTTGCGGAGGATGTGTTCCAGCGTAATCTTCTGGCTCAGTGACCTGACAAAGCGCAGGTTGTTGGCAAACTCGCCGCTTAATTCGATTACCCAGATGTTGGGTGCGCGGTTGTCCAGCACGTTTTTGAGCCTGGTGGCGATGCGTTCGGCAAAACTTTCATCGCTCCTGATGAGGTGTTGCAGGAACGAATGCAGCAAGGGGGTGGTAACGATGGATAATATCTGGCGCGCGACGATACGGCTGCGCAAGGCGACCAGGTCCGCGCCTGACCTGTCAAACAGCTCGGTATTTTGGATCCGGTCCTGGCGGGCGATGACAAACAGGCCGGGATTGAGTGTCCGTGCCGTCATGATGATCGAGAGGTTGTCGATATCGTTATTGGTGGCCGCCACGATGCCCACGGCGTCAGCGATACCGGCGGCTTCGAGGGTTTGCGCCTCCGTGCCCCGTCCGGGTAGCGTGTTCCGATAGCCAGCCAGGCGGTCAGCGTGGGCATCGATGACGGTAACCGGGACCTGGCTTTTTTCCAGTTGCTCGACCACGCGTCTGCCAAAACGCCCCACACCGCATACGATCCAGCGGCCCGAGGGTGGGCTGGTAAGTTCGCGCAAGGTGGTTCCTGGTACGCTGATCAACCAGTCCTGCACGAGGAATTTCAGCGGTGAACATAATGCCAGTGCTATGCGTTCTGCAAATATCCGGTAGGGGTTGATCACGAAGTCGGTGTTGAAGGAAACCATGCTGTCACAAACGCACTGGGTTTCGCTGCGCGCGATCATGGTAATCCTGGGACGCAATAGCTCGACCGTGATGGCGATTTTCAGGTTGACCTGGTCATCATTGGTCGTGCTGATGACCCCTTTGCAGTTTTCACGTTGTAAACCGGCCAACTCGAGGCTGTCCCGGTCACCGCCACGACCCACCAGCGCAGGTACGTGGGCGAACTTGTCCAGCAAAACCATGCGCCGCACCTTGTCCTCGTCAGATTCTATGACAACCACGTGGATGCCGCGTGCCAGCAAACCCGAGACGGTCATGGAGCCCGTGCTGCCGAATCCGCAAACAATGTAAAAGGGTTCCTTGATGGCCATGACCTGGCGCTGGAAACGGCGGCGCTGAAAGGTGGCCTGGAACTGCTTGTCCAGGATCAGTCTCAGCAGCGCGCCGATGGAATACAGCCAGGCCACCACGTTTGGCAGCAACAGCCACAAGACCATGATGCGCTGGGCCTCGGTGAAACCGAAGGGAATTTCTCCCAAACCGATGGTGGTCTGCAGGATCGCTATGAAATAGGCGGCATCGAGGAGACTCATGTGGTAAGGCTGGCCTTCGGCGTCCATGCCGGGCATGGCGATCATTGCCATCATGGACAGGAAATACACCAGCAGCAGCACAATCAGCGGCGTGCGCATACGCCGCATCGTCATCCAGACGATATCACTCGTGGGAGTAAATTCTGACAACGCAGTGGCCTTCGGGGACTGCCGTCAACGCCGCAGGCTGATGGTATCCGCGATCAGCAGGGTTACCGAGACCAGGTTGGCCAGCAGGGCGCCGCCCGAGAGTGAAATGACACGGGAAATGACCGTGGTCGTGGCGCCGGCGTCGGAAACATTGGCCGCCCAGGTCCAGATGCCGGCAGCGATCAGCAATTGCAGGTCGGCGACCAGGCTGGTGGCGAGCAGGACCGAGCCCATCTGGGAGCGGTCACCGAATTTCAGGATCGTTGCTATCAGGCTGACGATCAGCGCTGCCGCCAGTTCCTCGACAACCGGGTCCTGCTCTGCGCCGATAAAGAAAGCGAAATTCAGGGTGAGTGCCAGGACGATAAAAAATGCAAACATGGTTTTTTCAAAATTCATGCGGGTTACGCTCCCTTTAATGTTTGGATGTCAATGTTTGCCGGGTTCTGCCGTCACGGGATGACCGTGACGTAAACCAGCGCACCGTAAAACGGTGTGTCGAAATACTGCATCTCGCCGATGCTGATCCGGCTGTTCTGACGCAGCGCAAAAACCCCGTAGTCCCGACCTCTTTCTGCGGCGCTGTCTGCCGCGCTGTCTGCCGCGCTTTGGGTCCCTGCCGCGATGCCGCCGGTTTCCGGAGTCACGCCGCCGAAGGTGTTTTGCTGGCTTTGCGTGCGAAATTCGAGGTCAAGAAAAATGTGCAGAAAACGGCTGCGCCTGAGATGCAGGCTGCCATCGAGCTGGTAAAAAGTGCTGCGGTAGGCGGCCAGGGGGTCCGGCGCCGTCAGGTGGGCCACCACGATCTGCGTCGGCGGACGCAGCTCGGTGTCAATCACCTGCTGGTCATGGATACGCATGGGCGGATAGTAATCGATGCGGTTCTGCTCCCAGGCGGCATAGACCAGCGGTTGGTAGTCCTGGCTGGAACGCAGACGCTGCCATGCGTCGTTCATCGTACTGCTTTTTTCGGCGGGGATACGCATGCCGTCGGGCAGATCGTTGCGTATGGTTTCGGCCGTGACCGCAGCCCTGCCGTCCAGCAGATCCGGATACTTATCAAAACTGCGTAACTCCGGGGTGATACTGCCTTCGGACACGCTTGACAGGTTGCGGAAAACGATGACCTCGACCAGGTAGGATCCCGTTTCTGCCGGGACGGCTGAACTGACGGCGAGCAGTAGCAGAGGCAAAAAGCGTTTCATCGCCGCTAGTTTAGATGATTTGCCTGCGATAACAAGCCTGCGCCTGCGCTTACGCGGCCAGTTTATCCAGTATTTCACCGATGATACGCATGCGCTCCTCGACCGCTTCGACGTCGAAGGTCAGGCGCAGCTTGTGCGAGCCCTGCATCCTGTAATCGGATGGCTGGCGCTGGATCATTTGCAGCAGTTCCTGCGGGTTCGCGCTGGTGTTTTGGTTGAATTCTATGCTACCGCCGGTCTCGCCAAAATCCACCCGCCTGACGCCGATGGCGCGGGCTTTCTGACGCAGAGCGGCCACTTCGAAGAGGTGTTTGGTCTGCTGTGGCAGCAACCCGAAGCGGTCGATCATCTCGACCTGGAGTTCGCGCAGGGCGGCTGCATCCGGCGCGCTGGCGATGCGCTTGTACAGGGTCAACCGCGTGTGGATATCGCCCAGCCAGTCATCCGGGATCAGCGCCGAGGTGTGCAGTTCGATGTCGGTATCCTGGTGCAGGCTGCCTTCGAGGTCGACCTCTTTGCCGGCGCGCAGCGCGGACACCGCGCGGGACAGCAATTCACTGTAAAGACTGAAACCCACCGACTGGATCTCGCCGCTTTGCTCATCGCCAAGCAGTTCGCCGGCGCCACGGATTTCGAGATCGTGGCTGGCCAGCGTAAAACCGGCGCCCAGTTCCTCCAGCGCAGCGATGGCATCCAGGCGTTTACGCGCGTCGCCCGTCATGCTG
>JBFZEL010000153.1:0-3793 GCA_041306925.1 Lysobacterales bacterium | reverse complement strand
GCCAGCGATCGCCAATTCATGTATCTGCATTTTCTCTATTGGAAACAGAACTTCTGGAAGCGTGATTACAAAGAGGCCGGCGGCCATCTGCTTGCCGGTGACGGATTTTCCTTTGTTGTGGAACCGGACTGTCATTTCTTCAGAATCAATGGGACCGGATTCCATCGTGCTTAGCGCCATCCATGGAGATTCTCCGGCCGCATCACTACCGGTGCCGTGGAAAAACTTGGCTTCTGCCGCATCCCTACGGGTCGTTGTTTAATAATCTGATAGCGGTGCGGCCTGGGAACAGGTCGAAGTTCGCCGTCGAGGGATTGCATACTGATGGAATTTCATCAATACCTGAGGAGAGTCATTGCTGGTGATGGTCCCCTGCCGTTGGTAGCGTTGCTCGTGCTTTCACTGCTGATCAAGGCCTTGATCATCTGCGGGACGGATGTCGTCAATCCAGATGCCGTCAGATATGCGAATTCGGCGCATCAAATCCTGGACGGAGACCTGTCGGCGGCCTTCCAGCATGAAAAAATGCTGCTGTTTTCTTTGACTCTTGCCGCTGCCCGCTTGCTGGTCGGTGATTGGATCCTTGCCGGCCAACTCATTTCCGCCGTCTTTCTGACCCTGACCCTGATTCCTCTTTATCTTCTTACCAAGGACCTTTTCGGCTCCAGAGCTGCAATTTGGGCCTCTGCCGCGTTTATTCTGTTGCCCTCGCTCAATGAACTGACGTCCAAGGTTGTCAAGGACGCACCCTTTTTATTCTTCATAACATTGGCCCTTTGGCTTGGTCAGCGGGCACTGGTTAATCAACGGCTCGGCTTTTTTTTCGCGAGTTGCGGCTGTGCGTTTGCTGCCGCAATGTTTCGCCTTGAGGGCCTGCTCTTTTTGTGTATCTATTTTATTTGGCTGATTTATCAAGTTTTATTCCGCCCCGTCGCTCGGCCGGCCGCGATAAGGGGACTCCTGGTATATGTTTTTATTCCGGTATCAGCTTTGATCATCATGTCTGGCCTGCTGATGGCCGGTTTTCGTGAGATTGGATTCCTTGAAACAGTATGGCAGCGTTTGAGCCAGCCCTATTTTCAATTTGATGTGACGAGTGTTCACAATGCGATCTACGGCCATCTTAAAACCGTCGAGGAAAGCTTTCCCGGTGGACAGTGGGGGCATGATTTTTTCGAGATCGCCCGCTACAACATCCTCATCATTTACCTGATCGGGTTGCTGCAGGCGTTGATTGCCGCAATTTTCCCGGTTTTTGTTGTGCCACTCTTTTTGGGGGTTAGGGACGCTGGCAGGTGCGAATGCAATCCGGGTGTGCTGATATGGACACTCGCCGCGTACCTTGGCATGGTCTATTTCTTCATTGTTACTCGCAATTTTCTCTCGGGAAGGTACTTGCTGGTTGTGGTGGTGATGCTGTTGCCGTTTGTCGGACACGGTTTCGAACGGCTCAAAGCCAAGCTGTCTGCCTTTCGTTTTCAAAAGATATCCATAGCGGTTATCGTGGTGCTGTTCATTGGGCTGCCCATTTACAAGTCATTTGCCGACACCCGTAATGAAAAGGCTGAAATCCGCCTGGCAGGCGAGTGGCTGAAACAAAATCAGGATATTTTGCGGCAGAGGATAGTTACAACTGACGAGCGGATTCCTTTTTATGCGGGATTGATGCGCAATGATTATGATATGTTTCCCGATGGTATGCGGCAGGATTTCGAGCAATATGCCCAGGCCAACGGCAATTCCCTTATCGTGTTGGGCATGTCATTGCGCAACGGGGAAAAGCCACCCTCTCTGGGAGATTATATTCTTGCCAAAGAGTTTTACGGCGACAAGAAGGTCATCCTGGTTTATTCCAAAAAAATCTGAAGTCGGTGGATCGCACATCGTCGCTTTTAAGTTTTGAAAAGCTCGTAACTTAAACGGGGACCTGAGTGCTTCCAGTTGTCAAATTCAAGCCAAGAGAAGCACCGGGACGTCTCACCAACATTGCCTCCCGATCTGCAACTGCAATTTATTTGGTTGAATGGCGGTTTGCCGGTCATCAATCCCGAGGTTTTGAAAAGAATGGATCATGCGCAATATCTTGCGTTGCTGGCCCGGGCCAAGGTTCTGGAAAGCGACGGCCACGGTGAGAAGGTGCTGGCTCTGCCCGACGGGACCCTGGTCAAAGTATTCCGCCGCAAGCGCTGGCTGTCGACGGCACTCCTGTTCCCCTCTGCCCGCCGCTTCGTCCGAAATGCACGCCTCCGGGCCGAACGGGAGATCCGGACGGTGCGGATTCTCGACACGGTCTACTGCCCGTCAGTTGCCCGGCACCTCGTCACCTACCAACCGCTGCCTGGAACTACCTTGAGACAGGCTCTCAACACGGTTGGTGTGGTAGAGCAGGCGCTGCTGGACAGCTTTGCCTACTTTGTTTCCACCCTGCACCAAAAGGGGGTATACTTTCGCTCCCTGCATTTTGGCAACGTCATCGTTCCACCCGACGGCGGGCAACTGGGGCTTATCGATATTGCGGATATGAGCCTGCGCTCTGGACCTTTGACGGTGCGTCATCGGGCGCGCAATTTCGGCCATATGCTGCGTTACCAGGAAGACCGGGACTCACTGCGGGAATATGGCTGGACAAACTTCCTCGTTGGCTATCTCAGGGCCGCACGCTTGTCGCCACGCGACGCGCAACAATTGCTGGCCAGGGTTGGCAAGCTTCTCGATCGATATCCATCTTTTGGCAAATGACAACGCCAATATGGTCAAATTCGATCGATGGGGACCGGCAAAGTCGCACATTTAACTTTCCTGGCGTCTTGCTGACTGCACCCGGAGACAACTGATTGTCACTTTCGAGACACGTTTCATGCCTCCACTGACCAACACTCGGCATATCCTGGTACGCTGCCCCAACTGGGTCGGCGACTTGATTATGGCTACGCCTCTGTTCGAGTGCCTACGGAAAAATCTGCCAGATGTTCGCATCACGGCGCTGACCCGTGCCTACAATGCCAGAATCATTGAGGATGCCCCCTGGGTCGATGCAATTATCCCTTGCGAGGACAAATCCTACGCGGGCATTCTGAAGACCGCCAGAGCCGTCAAGGCATCAGGCGCCGATGCGGCCGTGCTGCTGCCCAACTCCCTCCGCGCCTACCTGCCGGTTCGCATGGCCGGGATAAACAGCATCTACGGCTACCGGCGAGGGGTACGCAAGCACCTGGTCAAGGGCCCGCTGCCAGCCAGGGACAATCACGGCATCCTGCCGTTGCCGATGGTCGATTATTACCTGGAGTTGTGTCGATGGCTGGGGCTCGCTCTCCCCGAACACCCCGAACCGAGCCTGTATGTGTCCGAGGCCCTGGCCAATGATGCCGGACAATTGCTGAAAAAATACGGGATTGCCGACCGGGACATGGTGATCGGTCTCAACCCCGGCGCCAAGTTCGGCTCTTCGAAATGCTGGCCGCCCGAATATTTCGCCCGCCTGGCTGAGATGCTCTCAGCACAATGGAACTGCCGGATTCTGTTGTTTGTCGGTCCGGGAGAAACGCAGATCGCTGACGAAATCATGGCCAGGACCCGGGCGCAGCTGATCAATACCGACTCCGACCGGATCGATCTCGGCCTGCTCAAGCCGATGATCCGCCGTTGTGACCTGCTGATCACCAACGACACCGGGCCACGCCATTACGCCGTGGCTTTCAAGCGCCCGCTCGTTGCGATTATCGGACCGACGGATCCGCGTTACACGTCGCGGAACCTCGAACAGACCGTGGTCTTGCGCAGGGAATTGCCCTGC
>JBFZEL010000152.1:0-8525 GCA_041306925.1 Lysobacterales bacterium | reverse complement strand
TTCACCGGCCGGGCGGTGCACAACACTGATGCTGGGCACCAGCACGGCCTGTTTGCGTGTTTCCACCAGTACCTGTCCGGTGATCGTCGCGCCCGGTCTCAGTTCACCAGGTTTTTCCAGGTCGACGATGGCCATGACCGCGCGACTGCCCGTGCCAATGGTCGGTTGCAGGTCGGTGACCGTGCCGATGGCAACCAAGCCGGGGGTGAGAGGGCTGTCAATTTTCGCCCACTGGCCAATCTGAATCCGCAACGCGACAGTTTCAGGATAGGGAAGCCAGGCCTGCAGCTGTTTTGGGCGGGTGATTTCGAACATTGGCTGTCCGCGTTGCACGAAATCACCCGCGGCGATAAGACGTCTCTGGATGACACCTGAAACCGGCGCAACGACACGCGATTTCGTCAGCGAGTCTTCAACAAGGGCGAGTTGGGCGACAGCCGCCTTGTATTCTGCGCGGTACGCTTCCAGCAGTTCGCGCGCATCATCGAGCTGGGTCTGCGAGGACAAGTTTTTGGCGGACAGGGTGGCTAAACGGTCAACCCGGCGTTCGCCGTTGGCAATGTGAACCTGCAGACGCTCCACACCTGCCTGGGCGGCGTTCTTCTGCAATTGGAGTGTCGAGGTGTCGATTTCCGCCAGCAATTGACCTTCCCCGATGCTGTCACCGGTATCGGCAACCACGAGGGTGATACGACCGCTGACCTCCGCTGCCAGCGTGGGCGCAGACTGGCTGTGCACGCGGCCGACACTTTCCAGCCATATCGGCAGGTCGGTGGTTACTGACGCCCGGGTGGAAATCAGCACCGCCCTGCCGTTGCCTGGCGTGTCGGCTTCGGTTGAGTCCTCGCTACCGCAGGTGCTCAGAAGCAAGGCGAGTAGCGGCAGAAACACCGCGCTGAAGATCGTTTTTTTGTCTATTTGAAGCTGCATCAGACACTGCCCTTTTGGCGTAAGCCGTTGATCAACAGGTCCATGACGTCCCTGCTAAAAGCATTGGAGTCGCCGGTAAAATTGATTTCGGGAATGTGTTGCATGACCGGAGAGGCCTGAAAGAAAAACATGTTGGCCGCTACGACGATAAAAGCCGCCAGGGTCGGATCAATGTCTTGCCTGAACTCCTCAACCAACTGACCCTGGTGAATCATTGCAACCAGCCTGCTGAAGACTTCACCCATGACCAGCCTGGCAATTTCCGGGCCGTGTTGCGAGCCTTCGGACAGGGTTTCGCGCAACACCAGTTGTGTGCGGCGTTTATGTCCCATGGCATTATCGAGTTGACCGGCTGCAAACTCCGCCAGGCGCTGGCTGAATGTTCCTGGCGCATCCTCCAGCGCATCGAGCAGGGCCGAGGTGCGCTGGACCGCGGCCTTCATGACCGCGAGGTATAAATCGTTCTTGTTTTTGAAGTGGTGATAGATGTTGGGTTTGCTGGTATTGGCCATGCTGGCGATTGCACTCATGGAGACGGCATCGAAGCCTTTCTGGGCAAACAGGATTTCGGCGGCTTCCAGTATGGCGTGCGCGCCACTGCTCGGAACGGTGATGTTTTCAGGCTGCTTTTGCATGGCGACAGGTCCTTGCTTATCCCAACTGACCGAACGGTCGGTAAGTATATTACCACAGCAAATTCCAGACAAGAAAAAATCGGTTCCTGACGGCCCGTTCAGGTAAAATTTGCGGCCAGTCCGATGAAACTCCTGTGCAAGAGCAACGTCTATTGCGAGGCGATGAACAGAAACTACCAAGGCACCGGTCTTTTCCAATGATGAAAAACAGAAAAATTAAAGGCTGGTCCAGCCTGCTCATAACCCCGCTTTTTATGCTCTGGCCGCTGCTGGCAGCAGCGGTTGAATACGATGAAATCAAGGATTTCGGCGAGGTCTTCAAAATTTCCGCAACGGCCAGTGACCGCCAGCACATCGAAGTCAGCTGGCAGATCGCCGATGGTTATTACCTCTACAACAACAAGTTCCTGCAGTTCAAGACAGAGACCACGGGCGTCGTCCTCGGGCCGGCGGAGATACCGCCCGGGGAACAAAAGTTTGACGACTTGCTCGGCGAGGAGGTCATCAAGTTCCACGGCCGCCTGGATGTCCGGCTGCCACTGGCGTCCGTCGCGCCGGGGGTTGATGCCGTCAGTTTGAAAGTGCGCTCTCAGGGTTGCATGGAAGACGTGTTCTGTTATCCGCCAACGGATCAGTTGCTGGTGGTCAACCTGCCGCCTGCCGCTGGCGCAGCAGGGCTGCCAAACCCGTCGCAACCCGCCGCCACGCTTGCAGAAGCGCTCCAACAGCGGCAGGCAGGCCCCGTTCAGGATGCGCTGGACGAGAAACCCGCACTGCGTGCGGATGAAGCGTTCAGGTACGAGGCCATCGGTCTTTCGTCCGAAACCATCCTCGCACGATTCACAGCCCAGCCAGGCTACTACCTCTACCGTGACAAACTTGCTTTCAGGTTGGCGGATGCCAAGGGTTATGCAATCACGGGCGTGGAGCTGCCTCAGGGCAGCATCAAGGATGATCCGGAATTTGGCCGCGTTGAAGTCTATTACGGTCAGGTCGAAGTCCCGGTAAACGTCAACCGGCCTGCTGGGCCGGAACAGAAAATAAGCCTGGAAGCGGATTACCAGGGTTGCCGTGACGGCGACATATGTTATCCGCCGCAGAGCTCAAGCGTGGAAGTGCTCATGGCGGCGTCCGCCGGAGCCCCGGGGGCTGTCCAGCCTGTGGAGCAGGCCCAGCGTTCAAGCCCCGCACCGCTGACGCCGGCCCCGAAGATTCAGCCGGTCCCGGAACAGGACGCGTTGGCCAGTATGTTGCTGGCTAACCCCGCCGGTGCGCTGTTGGCCTTTTTCATCGCGGGTATCCTGCTGGCGTTCACACCGTGCGTGTTGCCGATGGTGCCGATACTGTCAGGCATCATTGCGGGTCATGGTGAACGCATGACGACCTCGAAAGCGTTCTGGCTGTCGCTGGTTTACGTGCTTGCCATGGCCGTGACCTACACCGTAGCCGGCGTGCTGGCCGGGCTGTTTGGCCAGAACCTGCAAGCCTGGTTCCAGAATCCGTGGATACTCGGGTTTTTCATCGCCATTTTCATTGCGCTGGCGCTCTCGATGTTTGGCTTTTTCGAACTGCAGTTACCCTCGGGTCTGCAAACGCGGCTTGCACGGGCGAGCAATCAGCAGAAAAGCGGCAGCCTGACCGGAGTCGCGGTCATGGGTTTCCTGTCCGCCCTGATCGTCGGTCCCTGCGTGGCGCCACCGCTGGCGGCTGCCCTGATCGTGATTGGCGCGTCCGGCAGCGCCGTCCTCGGCGGCGCAGCCCTGTTCGCGCTCTCAATGGGTATGGGTGTGCCGTTGATCCTGTTTGGTATTTCCGCTGGCAAACTGATACCCAAAGCCGGTCCGTGGATGGACAGCATCAAGGCCGTATTCGGCATCATGCTGCTGGCGTTGGCGATCTGGATGCTGGAGCGCATTGTGCAGGGTCCGTTGATCCTGGTTCTTTGGGGTGTGCTGGCAATCGCCAGTGGCGTCTACCTCGGCGCACTGGAGTCCATCCCTGCAGGCGCAACGGGTTGGCGGAGTCTGCGCAAAGCAATGGGCCTGGTGTTGTTACTCATGGGCGCGCTGGAAATTGTCGGGGCGGCATACGGTGGCAATGACTGGCTGAGGCCGCTGCAAAACCTGCGGTCTGGCGAACCGAACAGCAGCGCAAAAACGATCACGTTCCAACGCATCAAATCGCTTGAAGACCTGCAAGCTGCCGTGGCCGGGGCGAACCGGGCAGGTCAACCGGCGATGCTGGATTTCTATGCCGACTGGTGTGTCGAGTGTATACGCATGGAACGCAATACCTTTGGCGAACCCGAAATCCAGGACCTGTTCCGACAGGTTCAGCCACTGCAGGCGGATGTCACCGGTAACGATGAAACCGACCGGGCGCTGATGGACAAATACGGTATTATCGGCCCGCCGGCGATCCTGTTCTTTGACAGCCAGGGCAATGAGATGCGGGGTTACCGCCTGGTCGGATATTTTGGACCCGGCGAGTTTGCGAAACACCTCCGCAGCGTGCTGGAAGCGGATTAATTGCGCCAACTGCTCATTACCTTCATTGCGATAACGGCGATGCTGGCCGGGTTTTACCTGTCCGCACGGCATTTCTCGGTGCCCGTTGCATCTCCGGTCGCCGCTTCGGGCGAAGCCCTGCTGGGCAGTTTTCGGCCCGATTTCGAACTGGGCAACAACAGCGGCGAGCTTGTCACCCCGGCGGACTTTTCCGGCAAGACCATCCTGCTCAACTTCTGGGCAACCTGGTGTGCTCCTTGCCGCGAGGAAATGCCGATGTTGATGGAGTTGCAAAGCAAGTACGGGTCAGACGGTCTGCAGGTTATCGGCATCGCACTGGATGATGCCCAAAACGTCCGGGATTTCGTCAGTGCGTATGGCATCAGCTACCCGGTGCTGGTAGGTTCACAAGACGTGTTCGCGACCAGCGCGGCATACGGCAATACAGAGGGCGTCCTGCCTTACAGCGTCCTGATAGACAAGAACGGTATCGTGCGCTGGCAATATGCCGGCATCATCCGGTTCGACAAAATCTCCAGCCTGCTCCGCGAATTGCTCTGAAAAAACCGATAAAAATCCCCACCTGACAATCTTTACTGACGCCGGTTGGTTTTGATCGCCCTGTTGCGTTGCCGGCACGGGTTGTTTGTTAAAATTTTGTTGTTTCGATATTGCCGCGATCTTCTTCAATACGGTATCGAACGGTAGACAACTATTGTCAATTCGGGCAGACTGTCTGGCCCTTGACGAGGAATACTGATCCGTGCCCAAAGTTCGCGTGTTTAACGGTCCCAATTTGAATCTGCTCGGTCAACGGGAACCTGAAACCTACGGGCATCGCAGCCTGTTGGATATCATGCAGGAACTCGAGAGGTTCGCCAGCGACTGCGGACTGCAATTGGATCACATGCAAACCAACTCCGAAGGGACGCTGGTGGACGCCATTCAACAGGCAGGCAAGGACGGGGTTGATTACATCATCATCAATCCTGCAGGCTACACGCACACAAGTATCGCGATCCGCGATGCGTTGCTGGCAGTCAACATACCATTCGTAGAAGTCCATCTCTCCGCGGTCAGTTCCCGCGAGCCATTCAGGCAGGTCAACTACTTCTCCGACATTGCGATCGGGGTGATCAGCGGATTCCGGGGGGAGAGTTACCTATTGGCCCTGCAGGCCATTTTGAATCGAATTGAACCCTGAAGCGGGAGCGACGGCACATGGATATCCGTAAAATCAAAAAACTCATAGAGCTGTTGGAAGAATCCAGTCTTACTGAAATGGAAATTGTCGAAGGCGAAGAATCGGTGCGCCTGGTACGCGGCGGCAGCCAGGTGCAGGCCGTGCCGATGATGGCGCCACAGATCGTCACGCCGGCCCCGCCGGTGATTGAACAACGCAAGGAAGACGACAGCCAGATGCCTGCGGGCGAGGTGGTGCTGTCACCCATGGTGGGCACGTTTTTCGCGGCTTCCGGCCCCGGCGCCGAACCATTTGTGAGCATGGGCCAGAGGGTGGGCGTCGGTGACACGCTCTGCATCATCGAGGCAATGAAAATGTTTAACCAGATCGAGTCTGATGTGTCAGGCACCGTCGTGGCGATACTGGTTGAGAACGGACAGCCGGTTGAATATGACCAACCCTTGTTCGTGATTCGTTAACCTGGACGATCAAAATGGCCGCAATTGATAAAATTGTCATCGCCAACCGCGGTGAAATTGCCTTGCGCATACTGCGGGCCTGTCATTCCATGGGCATAAAAGCGGTTGCAGTACACTCCACCGTCGACCGCAACCTGAAGCACGTGGCCCTGGCGGACGAGGCAGTGTGTATCGGGCCCGCACCCGGCACCGACAGCTATCTGAATATTCCCGCCATCATCGCTGCAACCGAGGTGACCGACTCGGTGGCCGTGCACCCCGGTTACGGGTTCCTGGCAGAGAACGCCGATTTCGCGGAACGTGTTGAAAAAAGCGGTTTCATTTTCATCGGTCCGCGGCCCGAAACCATTCGTTTGATGGGTGACAAGGTTTCCGCCATCAAGGCCATGCGGGACGCTGGTGTACCTTGTGTACCCGGTTCAGACGGAGGGCTGACCGATGATCTGGCGGAAAACCACGCGATCGCGCGCCGTATCGGTTACCCCGTCATCATCAAGGCCGCCGCCGGTGGTGGTGGCCGCGGCATGCGGGTTGTGCACACTGAGGCGCACCTCTCAAACGCGCTGCAACTGACGCAACGCGAGGCGCAGACCATATTTGGTGACGGCACCGTCTACATGGAAAAATTCCTCACCAACCCGCGTCACATCGAAATGCAGGTCATCGCCGATACGCACGGCAACGTCATCCACCTCGGCGAACGCGACTGCTCCAGCCAGCGCCGGCACCAGAAAGTCATCGAGGAAGCGCCAGCACCGGGAATCACGCCGCAACAGCGCGCTGAAATCGGCGCCGTTTGCGTGGAAGCCTGCAAACGCATTGGTTATCGGGGTGCCGGAACATTCGAATTTCTATACGACGACGGCCGCTTCTACTTCATTGAAATGAATACGCGCATACAGGTCGAACACCCGGTCAGTGAAATGATCACCGGCGTTGACCTGGTCAGGGAACAGATCCGTGTGGCCGCTGGCGAAAAACTCTCGTATACACAGGACGATATCGTCATAAGGGGTCATGCGATCGAGTGTCGCATCAACGCCGAAGACCCGAAAACCTTCATGCCCTGTCCCGGCACGGTCAGTGGCTTCCATGCCCCCGGCGGACCGGGTATACGCGTTGATTCGCATATTTACGATGGTTACAGGGTGCCGCCCCACTACGATTCCATGATCGGCAAGCTGATCGCCCATGGCGAAAACAGGGCAGTCGCCATTGCCCGTATGCGGATGGCGCTGGACGAGACCGTGCTGGAAGGTATCAAGACCAACATTCCGCTGCACAAGTGGTTGTTGCTGGACGAGGGCTTTGTCAAGGGCGGGTTCAATATCCATTACCTCGAAAAGCGCCTCGCGGACCGGGCTCCAGAATAGCGGACCGGACGGTGTTGAAAAATCCCAGACCCTGATGACATGGCTGGAACTCAGTGTTCGTGTTTCCCGGCAGCACGCCTCACTGGTCGAAACGCTGCTGCAAAACCAACCGGTGTTGGCCCTGACGCTGACAGATGATGCAGACGACCCCGTGCTCGAACCCGGGGTTGGCGAAACACCCTTGTGGCCATCGGTTTGCGTCACCGCTCTATTCACCGGCGACACGCCGCTTGAACCCCTGGCACGTATGCTCAGCCTGGTACCGGGGGTGGATTGGCCGCACCAGGTCAGTTTCAGAAAGTTTGCAGATCAGCAGTGGGAACGGCTGTGGATGGACCGTTTCAAACCCATGCAGTTCGGCAGGAATTTGTGGATCGTACCCGGCGGGTCGGAAGTCCCGGTGCCGGCATTGCACGTGCTTCGGCTCGACCCAGGGCTGGCCTTTGGCACCGGCACCCACCCGACGACACGGCTGTGTCTCGAGTGGATGGATGGCCATGATTTTGACGGCGAGACGGTGCTGGACTATGGCTGCGGATCGGGTGTGCTGGGGATCACCGCTGCCATCAAGGGCGCAACAACCGTGATTTGCGTCGATAATGATCCACAAGCCCTGACCGCGACCCGGGATAATGCGCAACGGAACGCTGTTGCGGACACCATCGCGTGCCTGGCGCCGGAACAATTCGAGCCTCGGGCGGCAGACGTGGTATTGGCAAACATCCTGGCCGGCCCGCTGGTAGAATTGGCGCCGCGCTTGAGCGCCGCGTTAAGACAGGGTGGCTCATTGGTGCTCTCCGGGATTCTCGAAGGGCAGGCGCAAGAGGTCGAAAATGCCTATGCAGGCACTTTCCCGGAACTTGAAAAGAAAATCATGGATGGCTGGGTGCTGCTGACGGGAAGAAAATGCGAGACCAGGTAAAAATCAACCTCGGTTCGGGGCACTGGAAACTGGCAGACTGGGTCAACGTCGATATCGATTGTGCCAGCCAGCCGGATGTTTGCGCCAACCTGGCGGGTGGTCTGCCTTTTGCCAGCGGTGTCGCGAGCCTGATGCACAGCGAGGATTTTATCGACCAACTGGCGCTGGAAAACGCAGCCGCATTCCTGCGAGAGTGCCACCGTATCCTGATGCCGGGTGGCGTGCTGCGTGTGCTGACGCCGGATATGCGCAAACTCGCGCACTTGTACCTCAACGATCCGGAACAGCTAAAATCCCTGTGGCAGCGTTTTGTCGGTGTACCGCTGTCATTTGCAACTGCCGGCGAAATTTTCAATCTCGGTATGCGTTTTGCCGGACACACTTTTTTGTATGACGAGGAAACCTTCAAAGCGCTTGCATCCCGCTGCGGTTTCGAAGCCCGCCGGGTCGAATACCAGCAGAGCGAAGTGCCCGGGTTGCGGGGGCTTGACCTGCG
>JBFZEL010000151.1:0-2705 GCA_041306925.1 Lysobacterales bacterium | reverse complement strand
GGCTGTATGGTTATGGACTCTGCTGAACGCGGGTAAACGGGTTGGACCCGGCTTTTGCCCGTTTTCCTGGCTTCCTTGTTGTTTACGACCCTGCCCTGGCTTCCCGGCACCCCGGCCGGTGTCTTCGCAACAGGGCGTTGCATTGGCGGATACCCTGCGCGGCCCATTTTGCCCTTGCCATCATGGCTGTATGACGCTTTCTCTTCGCCGGCATCGCCACGGTTGCCGTAATTTTGCTGGCGATCCCCAGCGTAGCGATCATCGCCGGCATCACGGTCGTCATTGTCATTCTCACCACAGCGGCCGTATTGATGGCAGTTTTTTTGATAGGGTCTCCAATACGGGTTGCGATAATAAGAAAAGTACCATGGCGAATAATGACCATAGTAACCATACGGATAATCATAGGCAAAACCGTACCAGGGATAGGACCGGTAACCGAAATAAAAATAATCGAGCGACGCCCACGGGTAATACACCACCCCGGTGTAATCAGCCGGGTTATAGACATAGGATGGATCATCCTCGGCGTAATAAACGCCGTCATCGAGTGCCGCTTCCGGCTGGTAATAACTGACGCAACCGCTCAAAAAAAACAGCAGGAGCAGTGCAGGCAAAGTCTTCATACATTCTCCAGCGCCGGCCAGGCCGGCAGAATGTGCAGCATATATAAAAGAATAGCAGAATACTGTCCGTCAGTCGCTGGACAGCGCGACGTAAGCGATTTCACGCTCCCCCGGCCATGCAAGAATGTACAATCACACCAGCTTAATTCGGGAGAGTAACAAATGGGCAGGGCAGTATATGAACTGCAGGGCTTTGCCATCGTACTGGACAAGGTCGCGCTGGTAAGCCGCGTGTTCACAGCGGATAACAATGAAGGTTACCAGTTCAATATCAGTTTCAACGGCGAACTGCGCCTGCCGGTCAAGTTTCCGACACGCAGTGACGCCGATCTCGAACGTCAATTGTTTCTGAAAGCACTGAAGGACCGCTGAACCAGCATTATTCCTGGCGCTCGACGATGCGCTCGACGATGCTTGCGCCGGCTGATTCGATACCTGAAATAACCACCCGAACCACGCCATTCTTGCGTTCGTCGAAATCAGCAGGCGCCTGCAACACGAATTGACCGGTCGAGTGGATCTGACCACCCTGGCTCCAGGTGATTTCAACAGGGTTGCCTGAGTAGACCGATTCCGGAAATGTCGTTGAACACATTGAACCCGGTGCAATGTTGCCGCATGAAACGAAACTTCCCGTGACCGGCACCAGCAGCCTGACCGCAGACACGAACATCTGGGTCTGGTTTTCGATCACCATGCCTGAAATCTGAATCGGCGGGTCGTGAACGTCGGAACCGGTGGCGCAGGCGGCCAGCGCCAGAATGCCCAGTATTTCGCAAAACAACCTGGACATCCGGCAGGCTGCTGTATGGCGGAGTTTATTCATTCCCCCCCGGCACCGGTTCAATCACCGGGGCGATATTCAAGTTGCAGTTCGGCCTGCATATACTCGTCAAGATCGACCAGCAACTGCTTGTTGACTTCGAAAAAGCTCATGACAGGCCGGTCCAGGTCGGTGATCAGAATGATGACCGCGGCAAATGCCAACGCCAGTGTCATGGTCGCCACCGGGCTGCGTTTTTCGGTCAGGCCGGCCTGGAAACCCATGATAATCATGGACAGGACCGCCATCAGGTAAAGCGTCATCCAGATCGTCAGGGGAATGCGGTTCATGATGGCGGAATGCACCCGCGTAAAATGTATATCGGTCAGGGCCACGACGGAGGCCATGAACATGCTATTCTGCCCGCTACCGGACTGATCCTGCGTACTTTGACTGCTGCCGTTGACCGCCACTGTCCAGAGATCCCTCTGGATTTTCTCCGATAATTGAATCAACTCCGCAAGGGCCTGCGCATTGCTGGGATTTATTATTCTCATGTTACTGCGTAAACCAACGTAATCCTTTAGCAGTTGCTTGGCCTGGGTTCTTGCAGGCTCCACGAGCAAATCAGCCTGCATGAACGCATTACGGGCGATACGTGCCTCCTCCGCCACGCTTTGCACCCTCACCTCGAAGTGTGATTGGGCCGTGCTGAAAGTAAAAGCCAGCATAAACGCCAGTAAACCGAGCCCGGCGCCCATGATCGCTCTGACCTGGGATGTCTGGGCCTTTTTTGCAGCGGGCAGGGCCCGCTGGCCCAGCCTGAACCCGACCTCGATAAAAAAAAACATCAGCAGGATGGTGGCAGCGAACAACAGCCAAATGGGTATCAGATCCAAAAAATGTGCAACCAGCATTGCTTTATTCCTGATTTGTTTAATTGTTTAAAAGAGACGTCTGCTTTTGCTGTTTACCGCAGGGCATTGTTGACGATTTCGGAGACGTCACCCGACAAACCCTCAGCGGCTGCGATGCGCTGCAATTGCGACTTCATCAGCGATTTTCTGCCCTCATCATAACGTTTCCAGCGATTGAACGCCGCCGCCATCCTGGCGGCTATCTGCGGATTCAACCCGTCCAGCTCAATGACACGATCGGCATGGAATGCATAGCCCGAACCATCGGCGGCGTGAAACCCGGTTGGGTTCAACATTGCAAACACGCCGATAAGTGAACGCACCTTGTTCGGGTTCTGGATGCTGAACGCGGGGTGCTGGATTAACTCCTTCACCCTGTTCAGTGTATTGGGTCCTGGT
>JBFZEL010000150.1:0-3192 GCA_041306925.1 Lysobacterales bacterium | reverse complement strand
ATTCAAATTTTCCGGGCACGTAACGAAATCAGTGGTTGATTTTCGCTGATAAGTCTCCGTTTAAGCAAGAGTCTGCAAGCAGATGCAGGCTCTTTTTGCGGGATGCTTGACCGAGATCAGGATGCCCTGGTTTTGACCAGCCTGCCGGACTTGTAGTCATCCCAATATTCGTTCAGTTCCTTCTTCACCACGGGTAAAAGGAAGTAGCAACCCAATAGATTCGGGAAAGCCATGGCGAAAATCATCGCGTCCGAAAAATCGATCACGGCACCCAGTTGCATGGATGAGCCCACGACGACGAAAACCAGGAACAACAGCTTGTAAGTTGTATCCGTAAACTTGTTGTCACCGAACAGGAACGTGAACGACTTCAGACCATAATACGACCAGGAGATCATGGTTGAGAACGCGAACAGAAACACGGCCAGTGCGAGCACCCACGGGAACCAGGAGAATGCCGATTCAAATGCGGTGGAGGTGAGTTGAACGCCGGCACTCGGGTCAACCGATGGATCCCAGGTACCCGTAATGATGATGACCAGCGCGGTGATGGTACATATAACGACCGTATCGACAAATGGTTCGTACAAGGCCACAAATCCTTCCGTCACCGGACGGTTTGTTTGCACCGCCGAGTGCGCGATTGCGGCAGAGCCTACACCCGCTTCGTTGGAAAACGCCGCGCGCTTGAAGCCCTGGAAGAGCACACCGATCACACCACCTGAAATTCCATCCGCGGTAAAAGCGCCATCAAATATCTGCAGGAAAGCGGCGGGAATCATTTTATAATTCATAAAAATGATGGCCAGGCCCGCGGTGACGTAAATGATCGCCATGAGTGGTACCATTTTTGATGTCACCCGGGCGATACCCTTGATCCCGCCCACGATGACCAAACCGACCATGATGGCCACCACCAGGCCGAATAGCCAGCCCTTGTCGGCCAGCCAACTGGCACTCCCGCCTGTGACATTGACCAACTGGGCAAAACTCTGGTTGGCCTGGAACATGTTGCCCCCGCCGAATGAGCCACCAACACAAAAAATGGCGAACAATACTGCCAGCACCTTGCCAAGTCTCGCAAAACCGATACCTTTCTCGGCCAACCCCTTGGTCAGGTAGTACATCGGACCGCCGGAAACCGTGCCGTCAGGGTGTTCATCGCGGTATTTCACACCCAGCGTGCATTCGGTGAACTTGGAAGACATGCCAAGGAATCCCGCCAGTATCATCCAGAATGTCGCACCCGGACCGCCCAGTGATACGGCAACCGCGACACCGGCAATATTCCCCAGGCCAACGGTTCCGGACAATGCCGTGGCCAGCGCCTGGAAGTGTGTCACCTCGCCCGCGGCCTTGGGATCGTGGTAATCACCCCGTACCAGCTGAAAGCCGTGTTTCAGGCAACGAATGTTGACAAAATTGAAGTAAAACGTGAAAACCGTTGCAGCGACAATCAACCACACCAGCACGAAGGGAATCTGCACGCCAGCAACTGGAAACGACCAAAATATGAACCCGGCAACAGCGTCTGACCAGGGTTTGATCGCTATGTTGATTCTTTCATCGATACCGGTTTCAGCAAATGCTGAAAAGCTGACCAACAGGCTCACGAGGGTGGTTAGGCCCACTCTTATTTTTGACATAAACGATCTCCGTCTGGGTGGGTGGATCAAGGTACGACCGTAACTGCACAATCGGCGATTTGCACCAGCCGACTGCCCACGGAACCAAATACATTCGCCTTGAGCAGCGACGTGCCCTGGCGACCAAGAATGATATTGATGACGCCATGGGACTTTGCCAACGCGTTGAGCGTGTCCGCAACGTGTCCGTGATGGACGAGCCCTTCGGCATCAACTCCTTCCGCTTTCAATGCCGCGACGATGGGGTCAATGATTTCGCCATGGGCCCTTTGAATTTCCTCTTCGCGCCGCTTGTGACGCTCGGCATTTTCCTGCACCGTTGAAAAAGAAAAAGGCGACCACTCGATGACATGCGCTACATACAAACGCGCATCTGATTTCCGTGCCTGTGCGGCGGCATATTTGACCGCCCTGTCTCCGCATTCGCTGCAGTCGACCCCTACCATTAACGCCGGACCCATCAGCTTCTCTCCATTGTGCAAAGCAGCGAAGACTATAGCATCATCCGGTCAAATCACAATCAGCAGGGCGGTGACTGAGCGCTTATTCGCGCCATTTTATTGAACAGCCTATCGAAGGAATCTGCTGTTGCGGACCACTGCCGGTCTCGGCAACCTGCTGCATGGCCTTGAACAGTTCCCTCTCCAGGTTATCGTCATCAGCAGGTCCCGCTGCATCGAAACGTCCGCGGTACTGCAGTTCAAGGTCGGCGTTGTAACCAAAAAAATCAGGTGTGCAGACTGCGCCATACGCTTTTGCAACTTCTTGTGTTTCATCAAGCAGATAGGGGAAAGGAAAATCAAACTCCTGCGAAACCCGCAGCATGTTTTCAAACGAGTCCTCAGGGTAAGCCAGCGTGTCGTTCGGCATGATCGCGACAGTGTTGATACCCAGCGTCATCAGTTCGCGGGTATCGCGCACGAGCTTTTTACGAATCGCCTTGACGAATGGGCAATGGTTACTGATGAAAACGACCAGCAAGCCACGTTTCCCGCAACACTTTTGCAGTGTCCATTGTTGCCGGTCAACCCCCGGCAACGAGAAATCAATCGCCTTTTTACCAAACTCACATACCGGTGTCTGTAATCGGACCACTAGGGTTACTCCATATCGGTGAAAAGGTTAGTATATCAGCCAGTCCGGTTAATCTGTTTGAGCAAAATGTCGATAAATTTGGTATGCTTGATACAGAACTAATTCGCCTGTGGGAGCTCTATAAAACGGGTTGCCCAGGAGAGCGTTAAGGGTGAGAAGCAGAGTGACACAGCAACGGAAAAACAAAATTCGAGTGATTGGCAGCCTGATGGCTGTTTCCGTGTGCCTGTTACCTTTGCCTGTCTCAGCAGATAACACCACCCAGCCCGCTACGCCTCTATTTCCACTTGGCCAGCCCGCGCAATTTAACCAGCCGCTGGTCTTATTGCCGATTCAAAAGGAACAGTCTGCGGCCACTCTCGCATTTGACCTGGGTGGCTCGGATTCACGCAAGCTCGAATTGCAACTCTCGGAACCATTGACCCTGGCTGTCAATAACAGCCAGCTCAGG
>JBFZEL010000149.1:0-5033 GCA_041306925.1 Lysobacterales bacterium | reverse complement strand
TCTCACTACCGACACGTATGTAATCGGTCGTGGTGACACCGGTGCAAAAACCGGCGGCAGCCAGAATTTCCGCCGCGAGCCTGACAGTGGTGGATTTGCCGTTGGTGCCGGTGACCAGAGCGAGCGGCACCGGGCGTATGTTTGCCCAATCCACGTTCTCTGGTCCGGGTACCTGGTCGGCTGGCCAGGTGATGGCCGTTTTGCCAAAGCCAACCGAGACCGCGTCATCATCCCAGAGGAAGGCTACGTGGTGACCCGCCGCGGCAGCCTGCATCGCCAGTAAAGCGGGCTTTGCTTCCGCGTCGACAAGCGCGCGCAGGGTCAAAATGGCAGCGTTCAGGTCTCCCGGCGGCTCACCATTGAGGATCGCAACCGCCCGGTTGAAAGCAGTTTCATTGACTTCACAGGCGCTGTACAGCACATCGATCGGGGCGTTGATGACGAGGTTGACGCCGCCGTCAAACAGCCTTGATCGGATGAGTCCGGGCGGCCAGCCAACCGCTGCCATCAAGACGCCCACTTCCTTCGACCAGGCCGAAATCAGCCGTTCGGCGGTCACAGCGTCGATGGCAGCGTCGACGGCAACGTCGAGTATTGCCCCCGGATGGTCCCAGAACAGGTTGGGTCCAGTCAGGCGGCGACTGTCAAGCAACTCGATACGCATGCGCCCGGAGCCTGTCGGCTAATCGCTTTCTTCTTCCCGGGCCACGCGCACACCGCGTTCGTCCCGGACCAGTCGCACGCCCGAGTCCAGCTGAAAGGCTTCCGGATCGATCTCTACGAAGCTATGCACTGGCTTGACCACGTCGGCGTGGGGTACGTCTCTCCTGTGACCTTCATAATGAATGACCTGCTTCCAGCAGCGACTGACATTATCGACAAATAGCATCAGCAGATCGCCATCCTTGGCGCATTCGAGCGCAGCGTCGACGGCCAGCACTTCATCCGGAATGATCTCGATGGCGCCGGCGGCTACACCTTTGGCCAACAACTGGTCGCGCAGCATCTCCGGCACCTCGGCGTCACCGCGTCCCCGGCGGCTGTCGTCGGCGCGGCAAATGTAATGATCGAAATGCCCGCTGGCCTCGTTGGCGATGGCACGGATATCTTCATCACGACGGTCACCGGGCGCGGCCAGTACGCAAATACGCCGGCCCCGCACTTCCAGTCGGCTGACCAGTTGGCAGATACTGCGGATGGCTGCGGCGTTGTGACCGTAATCGAGGATCACGCGGAACGGATGTTCGTCAAACACGTTCATGCGCCCGGGCGCCTGGAAGATCGTCGAACCAAAGGTACGCAGACCGTGGCGGATGTCGTCCAGGGACTTGCGCAGCGAATAGGCCAGGGCCGTTGCGAACATCGCGTTCTGCACGTTGTGCGTGGCCTTGCCATCCATCGTCGCGGGAATCTGGTGGGTCCAGACGATCTGGAAATGCGTACCCTTGTCGTACAGCGTGATCATGTCGCCGTTGAACCCCTGCTCCAGCACCACGGCCCTGCCGCCGGCGCGTATGTGCTCCTTGACCAGCGCGTGCGCCGGGTTCATGGTCACATAGCAGACGTGCTCGGCCTGCGTGTAATCGGCCATGTTCAGGCACAACTGGTCATCGGCATTGAGCACCGCGGTGTCGCGGGCGACCTCGATGACGATACGTTTGACTTCGGCGAGTTGTTCCAGCGTATCGATACCCTTCAGACCGAGATGATCGGACGCTACATTCAGACAGGCGGACACGTCACAGCGCCGGTAGCCCAGACCCGAGCGCAGCAAGCCGCCACGGGCGGTTTCCAGCACGGCGATATCGACGGTCGGGTCACGTAAAACGATGTGCGCCGAGGTCGGCCCGGTCATGTCGCCCTTGACGGTCAAACGGCCATCGATGTAGACGCCGTCCGTCGACGTCATGCCGACGGTGTGGCCGGCTGTCTTCAGGATATGCGCGAGCATGCGCGAAGTCGTGGTCTTGCCGTTGGTTCCGGTGATGCTGGCAACCGGGATACGGGTCGGTGTGCCCGGCGGGAACAGCATGTCCATTACCTTGCCGGCGACGTCACGTGGCTTGCCCTCGGAGGGGGCAACGTGCATCCTGAAACCAGGCGCTGCGTTGACTTCCACGATCGCGCCGCCGATTTCCTTGTAGGATTGGGTGATATCCCGGGTCAGAAAATCCACACCGCCGACATCCAGGCCGATGGCACGGATCGCCCGCTCCGCCATTTCACGGTTGTCGGGGTGCGCCACGTCGGTCAGGTCGATGGCGGTTCCGCCGGTCGAAAGATTGGCGGTGTTGCGCAAAAAGAATGTCTGGCCGGCGGGTAAAACCGTATCCGCATCGAACCCGGCCAATGCCAGCAATTCCATTGCGGGCCGGTCAAGCTCGAGCCGTGTCAGGACCTTTTCGTGACCGAAACCACGCCGCGGGTCTTCGTTGACCTTGTCGACCAGTTGCCTGACGGTGCTGTTGCCATCGCCAACCACGTGACCCGGCACGCGCTTGGCGACCGCCACCAGTTCGTTGTTGACCACCAGCATGCGGTGATCGAAGCCCTCGACGTAGCTCTCGACCAGTACCGCCTTGCTGGTACCCTGTTCACGGGCGAAGGCGAAGGCGCTTTCAATTTGCTGATCGGTGGTCAGGTTGATCGAAACCCCACGGCCGTGGTTGGCGTTCAGGGGCTTGACTACGACCGGCAGACCGATGCTGCGCGCGGCGCGGACGGCCTCGCGCGGGCTGTAAACCAATTTCTGTGTGGGCACCGGCAGACCCAGATCACGCAGCAGGTTGTGCGTGTCTTCCTTGTCGCTGGAAATTTCCACCGCGATATGCGGCGTCTTGCTGGTGATGGTGGCCTGGATACGCTGCTGGTAGGCGCCGTGACCAAACTGGACCAGCGAATACTTGTTGAGCCTTTGATAGGGAATCTGCCGTTCTTCGGCGGCATTCACCAGGGAGGCGGTACTCGGACCCAGTTCCTTGCGCTGGGCAAACAGAATGAAATCCTTGCGCTCTTCCTCAAAGTTGAAATCCTTGTCGATTTCAGCAGCAAGCACCTGCTTGAGTTCCTGGGGTAAAAGACTCAGCAACAGCTGCAAGGCGATACGGGCGGCCTCTAAACCCACGTCACTCTGCTTGTACTGGAACACCATGTTGTACTGGCCGGGGTTTCCGGAACCGCGTGTGCGACCAAACGATACCGACGAACCGGCCTCATTCTGCAATTCCAGCGCGGCGTGCTCCCAGATATGCGCCATCCAGGTGCCTTCTTCCTCGCGCATGCGGCGAATGAAACCGCCCGGTTCCCCGTAGGAACAACCGTGTTTGTGCAGACCGGGTAAAGTCCTGATCAGGGCGCCGATGAAATCCTCACCGAGCCGGACGGACGGCCACTCCTCCAGGATACCCAGGTCAACGTGGTGACGGATGACCGGAAAATGAGCATACAGACTGGGCCCGACATACACGTTCGTGGAGAGAATTTTCATAACAGAACCTTCGGTAAAATGTCATTGCAGACCCGACGCCACCGGATCAACGGTTTCCTATGACCCTATCATGCGATATTCCTGCCGCAATTTGTATCGCAATCGGAGGACGTGCCGGTTGGCGTTTACAGCCTGGCTTCGCGGGTTTCGAGGTTGAAGCGTGAACCGTTGGCCAGCACATGCAGTTTCAGCCCGATCAGCGTGACCGACTCGGCCTTGCCTACGTAACTCATCGACGAATGACTCAATCCCGATGGATCGATCACAGTGACGGTGCCAAGGCCAACCACCTCCAGGACCCCGTCCGGTGCGATAAAGGCTGCCGTGTTCTCATCGATACCCAGCCCGCAGACAAACGGGTTGAATGACAGGGCCGCGAGCAGCCTGCCCATGCGGCCACGCCGGTTGAAATGCTGGTCGATGATGGCCCGGTTGGTCAGACCCAGACCCGGGGCAAGCACTACACCGCTTTCACGTGGTGAAGGTCCGCCGCGGCCACCGGCGATCATGTGTTCAGAGATAATCGCGGCGCCGGCGGAAGTGCCCGCCATGTGCACGCCAGCGGCGTTGAGCCTGCGGATGGCGCGTGCCACCGGCGTCCCGCCGAGTATCGTGCTCAGACGCAACTGGTTGCCGCCGGTGATAAAAATTCCGTTCGCCCTTTCCATCACGGAGATGGTTTCCTCCTCGAAGCAATCTTCGCGGTCTTCGATCGGGATGCACATTGCCCTGGCACCCATGCTTTCAAAAAGGTCCTGGTACAAGGGGCCGGTTTCATCCAGTTCCGAGGCGGTTGGAATAACCAGGATGCGGGCGTTTTCACCACCGCAAAGTTCGACAAAACGCTCGAGAATGACCGGGTCCTTGTGTTTTGCTTCCGCGCCGCCGATCGGGATGACATACCCGCGGTTCGCGTTTTTTTCAGGTGTTGCCGGACACATCAAATTGATACCTTTGGAAACGGGGCGGATATTGTAGTTGCTAATGTCCGGCATTGAAACGAGGATGGGAGAACTTACCCTGGGGTTTCACCGCCACAGCTGTTCCGCGACATGCCAGATACGCCATTGGGCAGGGTCCATGGCGAGGTGACGGTCGAGGAAACCGGCGTAGTTTTGTATAAAGTCGGTGGCGTCGTCTGCACTGAACGGCCCCGACAATTCAAGTTTTTTGCGCACCAGGCCGCCGGGTTGCAGACTCAGGGCGTAGAGAAAATAACCCTTGTGATTATCCGCAAGTATGTTTGGGAAGCCCGCCTCGAATAGCGCATTTCTGCCCAGCACGGTGGCGTTCAGCGTCGGCCTGTCCTTCCTGGGCGGCGCATCCATCACCACGATGACGCTGCCCGGCTGGTCCATCATGGCGGCCAGGGCCTTGCCGGCGCCGCCGATGGGCACCGCCCGTTCACCCATGGTTTTGACGATATGCCTGGCCGCGAGGCGGACAAACAGGTAATAGAACGGCCGGACGCGCAGGATCTCTTTTTCCGGGCGGCGGAATGGCAAGGCCGGCTTGAGACCGGCAGTCTGCAATATTTTCAATATGG
>JBFZEL010000148.1:0-12057 GCA_041306925.1 Lysobacterales bacterium | reverse complement strand
ACATGGCGGTAACGATGTCGCAGCCACCGACGAGTTCACCGTCGATATACAGTTGCGGGATCGTCGGCCAGTTGCCGTAGACCTTGATGACTTCACGTATTTCCGGGTCTTCTAGCACGTCCACGCTTTTATAGTCATCGAGTATCGAGTCGAGCAAACCGATGGTTTTGGCTGAGAAACCGCACATTGGCGATTTGGGCGTACCCTTCATGAACAGGACGACACGGTTCTGTCTGACGATGTTTTCAATTTTTTCACGGGTGGCGTCGCCAAGGTTTTCGTCGCTAAGGCTCATATTTCAGTATTCCAGTTTAATTAATCAATAAAAATCAGGGTTGCGGCGTTACATGGGGTGTCAGGGGCGGAGTATCAAGCCGGACCTGACGACAGGCAGCGGTGCAGTATCATAATCAATGACGCAGCAAAGGCAAGCAGAGTCGCTCAGTCCGGCAGGGATTCGGCGACAAGCCGGCGCGAACTTTCGTCGTAGCACAACCGTCCCGGGTAGGCGATGTCGCCGCTGTAACCCTCAGCGCGGATGAACTGGTGAAGGTCATTGAGACCGCTGGCCTTGAGCGGATAGAAGTTCATTTGCCGGGCGCCACGGACCACGGTGACCGCGATGGTGCCAAGATCATCGGTGCTGTGCGCGGTAACGGGCGCCGCGGATGGCTCCGGCGTGTTGGTGGACTCTTCCAGCAAAAATGAATCCGTTAACTCGGCATCTTCCAGACCCGGCAGATGCTGTCTCACACTGACACCGTGGGCAGTCAGCATCGTCAGGTAGCGGCGGTACTCACGTGTCCAGCCGGCATAGGCGGCCTGCAGGTCTTGCTGGCCAGTCGCCAATCCGCAACCGCCACCCCGTTGCGCCCACCAGTCAAACGGTTCAAAAAAACTGTGTACGGCATCGTCCTGCCATTTGAATCTGAGTCCGCCCGGCGTTGTGACCTCGAGTTCGACGGCCCCGGAATTGATGGCCGCGTCCAGCAACTCCCACAATGGCAGAAAACCGTAGTGCGCCAACTGCAGACGCAGCATCGCGTTGAGGTCCGTGAGCGTCATGTAGCGCGCGTGCGTGACAGAGACCCTGAATTGCGCCTCCAGCGCCATCGCGGTATGCGCCGAAACCTGGCCTTTTTCAAGGAAACGGTGTTCCATCTCATCGCTGAGCAGGGTAATGGTTTGCGCCGGTCCGCTGATCAGCAATGGCAATATCTGCAGCAAGCCAAGCGGGATGTTATCGAAGGGCTGCAAATCCGGTACCGGCATCCTGCCCCCGCTTGCGCCGATACTGAGCAGGCGGGCCTGGAAATCAGCCCCGGGGTTGCTGGCGTGCTGCAAGGTCTTCAGTGCCGTGAAGACCGGCAGACGCGGACGCAACACCTGGGTCTGGTCATACAGCGCACCGGCCATGCTCAGGCTGCAACCGCTGAGCGCCGGGAACATGCCGGTCAAATCAGCCGCGATATGGGCCAGCACCTGTTCCGCGGCGACCCGCTCCAGCAGGGCGGGCCGGCTGGCGTGTTCACCATGGTAAAGCGTCGGGTCGGTCTCGATTCCAACCAGGATATATTGATGCAGGATCGACGCCATGGCGCTGGATTACCCATCATTCGTTTTAGCGGAAATGCCCCGGTCTGCCGGGCAACGGATACAGGTGCCCCTCGTATTCGAAAGGCATCCTGCCTTCGTCCTCGCTGCTGACCTTGCCCTGCAATAGATACGGCAGGCTTTTGATTTCACCGTTTTCCAACTGATTCAACAGGGTCCGGGCGGTGTCGTTTTCGGCCACGTCCACCGACCATGATTCGGTGCCGTTGGCGACGATGATGGTTTCAACCGGGCCGGTGTAAACAATAAGTTCGTCCTGGTCTTCGTTGACGGTCAGACGCAGGTCGATACTCCGGACATTGAGGTCGATGCCATTGACATTACGCAGGTTCAGTTGCAGGTTGATATTGTTGTCCCGGTGGCTTAATTCGGTGAGGCGTATGAGTGGCGGCTCGCCTTTTATGATTTTTGCTCCGCAGGACGCGCAGAGCAGCAGCGTCAACAGCAGCAGGCAGATCTGTGGGCGCTTTCTACAATTCATTTTCTCGATATTCATTGGATTCCACCTCGTCATATAGATGACATTTTACGCAATGTGGGCCCTGCCCGTGCAGGTCTGCCTGTTGAATATACCGCAGGACGGGCTCGGTGTTTTCACAGACGGCCATTTTTTCGGGACAAAAACCGGCGAACACACACGCTGCCGCACGACTCTCAGCGTTGCGGTTGCGTTCCAGGTTCCACTTGTCACTCGTCCAGTTCTGCGGGGTTCCGCCCCCGGCAAACGTCAAGAGGATCCTGCTGTAGGGGTGGGCAGGCTGGCTGAAAAACCGGTCTGCCGGTGATTGCTCGAGCACCTGTCCGCGGTACATCACAGCGACCTCATCGGCAATTTGCCGGATGACCGCGAGGTCATGTGAAATGAACAGGAACGTGATGCCGAAATCCCTTTGCAGTTGCTGGATCAGTTGCAGTATCTGCGCCTGTATGGATACGTCGAGTGCAGCAACCGCCTCGTCGGCGATCAGTAATTCCGGGCTTGTCACCAGCGCCCTGGCGATCGCGATGCGCTGCTGCTGTCCGCTCGAGAACTGGTGCGGATAGCGCTTCAGGGCACTTTGATCCAGGCCAACGGTTTGCAAGCTCTGCAAGGTTTTTTCGCGTTGCTGGTGCGCGCTGCCGATGGCGAAATGCTGCAGCGGTTCCAGCAGTGTCTGCTCCACGGTGCGTCGCGGGCTCAGGGACGCGGAGGGCTCCTGGAAGACCAGTTGAATCCTTTGGCGGGCCATTTTCAGCTGCCGTGGATTTATCCGGTTAATGTCCTCGCCCTTGAACAGGATTTCACCGGAATCCGGTTTAAGCAGACCCAGGATGGCGCGTGCGATACTGCTTTTCCCGGCGCCTGACGCCCCAACGAGGCCGAGGGTTCTGCCTGCCGTGATTTTCAGGCTGACACGGTCCACCGCCACGTGTTCCTGTCGCTGGAAACTCAGGCATAAATCCCGCAGTTCAAGTAAGGGTGTTGTCTCGGCAGCGCCAGGCATGGTCATCGGCCCGGTCATCGACATGGTCATCACAAGGGCCTGAAACAGGCTGCACCGCAGCCGTCTTCGTCAGTGATAACCGGAACCGATTCCCGGCATCGGGCCTCGGCCCTGCTGCACCTGGGCGCGAAGTGGCACCCGCCGGGCAAATCCGCCGCCCCCGGCACCTGTCCGGGTATGGAACTGATTGCGGCTGGCCGCGTCGCGCCGAGCTGGGGAATACACGCCAGCAATCCGGCGCTGTAGGGGTGCCGGGCGTGCGTGAAAAGGCTTTGGCAATCGGTCGTCTCCATGATCCTGCCGCAATACATCACCATCACATCGCGGCAGGCTTGCCTGACAACGGACAGGTCGTGACTGATATACAGCATGGCGGTCTGGTGCAGTGTCTGCAGGTGTTTGAGTTGTTGCAGGATCAACGCTCGGCTGCTGCTGTCAAGCGCCGTGGTCGGTTCGTCCGCAACGATGACCGCAGGTTTACAGACCGTGGCCATGGCAATCATGGCCAATTGACGCATACCGCCGGACAACTGGTGCGGGTAGGCCGCGGCGATGTCCTCGGCCCGGCTGAAGCCGACGCTTTGGAGCGACTCCAGCGTGGTCTGGCGGATGTTCTGTTGGCTGCCGCCAAAATGACGCCGGTAGACCGCGCCGATCTGCTGGCCAATGGTGAATACCGGGTCGAGTGCGGTGGCGGGTTGCTGAAATATCATCGCAATGTCACGTCCGAGCAGCGCGCGTCTGCGACGGGCGTTCAGGCTGTAAATATCCTTGCCATTAACCTCTATACCGTCAGAACTGACACCGATTCCGGCCACCGGAAGCTGTCCGAGTATAGCTCTTGCGGTCATGGTTTTACCGCAACCGGATTCTCCGACCAGCCCGGTGGCCTCGCCCGCCTTGATGCTGAAGCTGATCCGGTCCACCACCGGAATACGCCCGGAACGGGATTCGATCCAGACACTGAGGTTTTTTACACGCAGGGCCGCGGTCATCAATTGAGCGCCCCGCGCACGTCCAGCGCGTCCTGCAACGCATCGGCCAACAGGTTGAAGCCCATCAGCAATAAGAACAAAGAAGTGCCTGCGGCGATAAAGTTGCCAAAATGACCGGCGAGGACCTCCTGCGAACTCTCCGCCAGCATCAGGCCCCAGCTTACGCCGTCCTGGATACCGAGGCCCAGGAAGCTCAATATCACCTCGGTGTTGATGGCGGCGACAAACACGATGGTGCCCTGCACCAGCAGGATGTGAAATGTGTTGGGCAGCACATGGCGAAACACGGTTTTAAGACCCGGCAGACCGATCGCGCGGGCGGCCTCTATGAATTCCCTTTCCTTTATGCGCATGACTTCCCCGCGGATGATGCGGGCCGTGGTCGTCCAGAATGTAATGATCATGGCCAGGTGCATGGCCCACGGACTTCCCTGCAAGGCGTAGGCGACGGCGGCGGCAAAAAGATAAAACGGGATCGAATCCAGCACGCCCTTGAGCCACAAAATGATTTCGTCCAGCCAGCCGTGGCTGTACCAGCCGGCCAAGCCGCCCAGTGCCATGCCCAGCAAGGTGGAACTGAATGTCACCAGCAGACCGACCTCAAATGCGGTGGCCGTGCCAAACAGCGTGCGGCCGAAGATGTCCTGGCCCAGCAGGTTGGTGCCAAACCAGTGCCCGCTGCTGGCGCCTTCATACCGCCCGCCGCTGACCTCGGACCAGCCATGGCCCAGCAGACCGGTCCAGACGCATGTGGCGAGCAAGGCGAAAACCGTCACCAGGACGAGCCCGCTCATGCCGTATGGGTCGGAGCGCAGACGCCGCCAGGTATTCTGCGTCATGCTTTTGCCAGCCTCGGGTCCACCAGGGTATAGAGGAAGTCATTGACCGTCAGTGCCAGCACAAACAGCACTCCTGTCAGGCCGACCACCGCCTTGAGTATGGGCTGGTCGCCGCTGGTTATTGCGTTGAATGTGACCAGGCCGACACCGGGTATGCCGAAATAGCTTTCCAGCAGCAGGCTGCCGGATATCAATACAAAGGGTACCGAAAACATCAGCCGTGTCAGCACCGGGATCAGGCCGTTCTTCAGCACGTGCCGGAACAGCAGTTCTGCAGGCCCTGCGCCGTAGGCTTTCAGGGTACGGATGTGCTCGCGTTCGATTTCATCCGCCATGACGGCCCTGTAAAAACGCGTATTGTATCCGAGTGTTACCAGCACCAGCGCCAGCGTCGGAACGGTCACGTAATACAGGTAGGAGCCGGTATCCTGGACCTGCCAGCCACGCACCGGAAACAGGTCAAGCCCGTACGGTGTGCACAACAGAACCTGCATACCGATGATGATGACCAGGAAGCTGATACTCATGCCGACCACCGAGGCGCTCATGACCAGCTTGTCCAGCCACTTGCCGCGGTACCACGCGGCCACCAGGCCCAGCGCCAGGCCCAGCAGGTTACCCAGTATGAATCCCGGTACCACCAGCATGATGGAGACCGGCACGGTTTGGCGCAGGATGAATGCTACGGGTTCGCCGGTGGAGTCGGACAGGCCGAGGTCGAAGGTGAGCAATTGCCTGACGTAATCACCATAACGCAGCAGAAAGGGGCGGTCGTAACCGAGCGCGTGCCGGACTTCGGCAATCTGTTCCGCGGTGGGGTTCTTGCCGACGAGTTCATAGGTCTTGTCGGGACCAAAATAGACCATTAACAGGAAACTGATAAACGTGACGCCCAGAACCAGTGGAATACCATACAGCAACCTGCGGGTAAGGTAGGGGAGGTTCATCGTTTCGTACTGTCCGGCTCCGCGAGGTCAACGAATCTCAGGAAATAACCGCCGAGAAAGGAACGGTCCGGTTTCATGATGAATTTTTTGTCCCACAGAAACAGCAGGGTTCTCGATATACCGGTGATGCCGACGCAATCATCCATCAGCAATTGGTTCATTTTGCGGTAGATCGAGGTCCGCTCGGGTGATTCGGTCATGGTCGCGCTGATTGCATACAGCCGGTTATATTCGGGATTATTGTAATTGGCCGAGTTTGAGCCGGGGGCGGCGTTGGGGCCGTAATAGAGTTGCATGAGGTTCTCGGCGTCCGGGTAGTCCATCGTCCAACTGCTGTTGATCAGGCTGACCTTGCCCTGGGAATAGGCCCGCTGGTAATCACCATAGGTGGCGAACACAAGCGGGCGGATCTTGTCAGCCGGAAAACCGGCCGTCATCATGAAATCGCGAAACTGCTCGAAGGTCTGGCGTTCGGTCACGCCGTTCGGAAAGCCGTATTCGAGCGTCGGCAAGGTCTCTTCGGTCCAGCCGTTTTCGCGTAACAGTTGCCTGGCGCCGGCGAGGTCGTGGCGGATATAGGATTGATCGCCCTGCGGATCGTACTCCGGCACCGCTGGCGGGATGATCCCGGGGAAAACGCGGCCGATGTTGTAAAAGAAAATCTCGTTGTTTTTCTTCCAGTCGAAAGCCTTCACCATGGCGCAGCGCAGCGCGTGATTGCGCCGGTCCTGTTCTGGATCGGGGTGATAACCAAGACGCTCGTCGGCCATGTTGAAATTGGTGTAGATAAAACCCGCTTCCGGTGAGGCTTCAAACTCATAACGCGCCGCGAATTCCGGGTTGAGGGTGGGGGGTGTGCGCTGGCTCAGGATGGCGTCGAACTGGCTGACGGGGACCTTGATGAAATCCACTTCACCGGAGAAGAACGCATTCCAGCGGGCGGCGCCTTCGGCCACGAACTCAAATTCCAGCTGATCGATAAATGGCGGTATCTTGCCCTGCAGTGTTTGCAGACCCGGAGCGGATTCCACCGCCGGATCAAAACCCTCCGCGGCGAGATCAAACGGTTCCTGGCGGAAATCCGGGTTTTTCACCAGCACCGCACGCACGCCATCGCGGGACACCAGCTTGAAAGGACCGGAGCCCACCGGGCGACTGGATAACTCCTGCCCGTACTTTTCGACCGCCTCCCGCGGCACGATCGCGGCATAGCCCTGGGTCAGCGTATGCACCAGTTGCGGGAATGGCCGTGTCAGCCTGATCTGGATCGTGTAATCGTCCAATGCGCGCAAACCTTCAACCGCCTGGTCGTAATCGGAACCACGTGTTTTCCATTCATCCAAACCGACGATCCGGCCCTGCCACAACCACGCGCCCTGGGCCCTTGTCGCGGGATCAAAGTGCCGCTTGATCGAATAGACAAAATCCTGCGCTTTCACCTCGCGGCCGACTGCGTCTGCAAAGGCCGGGTCGTCGATAAAAAACACACCCCGCTTGATGCGGATGGTCAGCGTTAACCCGTCGGCCGAGATTTCCGGCATGGCTGCCGCCAGGTTGGGTTGCAACTGGTAGGGACGGGCAAGGTACTTGTAACGGTAAAGGGTGTCGTACAGGTTGACCACGATAAAGTTGGCATAAATCGAGGCCGCCTGGGCCGGGTCGAGCGAACCGGGCGCGCCGTCCATGGCGTGTTTGTATATTTTTGGTTGCGTAGCGCTGTCGCTGTCCGGGGCTTGCCCGCAACCGCCCAGCGTCAATAGAACCAGCAGGATTATGATCTTACGATTATTCAGCATGATGCCCTGTGGACGTATATTCTTCTTTCATTCTGCTTGTGCAGCGCAGACGAAAGCTTATCCCAGTGAAGCCCCGTGTGCCAACTGACGCTTCAACACCACCCCGGGACTGGTCTGCCTCGATGGACTTACCGGCCACCCTCATTCACGGGTTGGTCTTCTTCAGGGGTGTCTTCGAGATAAAGGTCGTAATCCGTCAGCGGCGGGTCGCCATCGTAGATCTGATACTGCCGGTTTTGCACCCAGACGTCGCGGAGCAGCACGTAGGGGTCATAGGCCTGATTCAGTTCTTCATCCTGGTCCAGGTAGCGCGCCCTGGTATCAACGCCGCGGAATGCCCACAACCCCCAACGGTCGTTGCCATGTAAAACCCGGCCAATCGGATGATAAAAACTGTCCACTATGCGGCCCGTACCGTCGCGGAAGGTGGAGGGCCCGAAAATCGGGAGCATCAGGTACCTGCTGTCATCGTAGCCCCACTTTGCCAGGGTCTGGCCGAGGTCCTCGTCATGGTAGGGTATGCCCATATCCGTGGCGATGTCGAAAAAGCCGAACAGGCCAAAGGTCGAATTGGCGAGAAAACGGCCGATGGTGGACAGGCTTTGTTTGAATTTTCCCTGCAGCACCTGGTTGACGTAGGTTACCGGTGCATCGAGGTTGCGGAAAAAATTCCCGAACCCGCGCCGCACCGGTCCAGGTGTGACCCTTTCGTAGGCCACGGCGACTGGTCTGACCACCTTGTCCATGCCCTGGTTGAAAGCGAACACCTTGCGGTTATAGCCCTCCCATGGATCGTTGACCGGGTCGGTGTGGCGGCTTTGTGTGCCCGCACAACCTGTCAACAGCACTCCGAGCAGAATAATTACACCAGGTGGGTGGGTCTTTCGCATGTGCCGGCGTCTTATTCTGCCAGTTGCAACTGACCGGTGTTGAGACGCTCAATGACGGCATCAATACCAGTGGCCTGGACTTCGGGCATGATCTGGTTGCGGTACGTGGTTACATAGGAAATGCCCTCGATGACCACGTCAAACGCTTTCCAGCCTTCGGCTGTTTTGTGGAACGCGTAATCCACCGGGGCTTCTTCGCCTGAAGGCAGTGTTACGCGCGTTCTCACGCGTGTGAGTTTTTCATCCAGATCCCCGCGTTGCGGCAAGACCTGCAGCTTGATCTTGCTGCTGAATTCCAGCAAACCCCTGGAGTAGCGGCCGATCAGCAGGTTACTCATGCAGAGCGCAAACTCATCGATCTTATCCTGTCCAAGACCCCGCCCCGCCCGGCCCAGTATCAGGCGTGAGGCGTAGTCGATGTCCAGCAGGGGAATCAGGTCCCTGCGCACGAGTGTTTCCAGGAGTTTCGGGTCGGCGCTGTACGCCGCCTGGTTTTCGGTCACGTCGGCAAAGATCTTGCCGGCGATATTCTCGACCAGTGAAACCGGGTCGTCACCCTTGTCCTGGGCTGACAATCCAGTGCTGAAGATGCAAGCCAGGAACAGCGCAAGCAGTATCCGCAGTCTCACTCCTTGTCCCCCTCTTTTGCTTCTTTATCGGTGTTGAACAGGTATTTGCTGATCAGTGTTTCCAGCACGACCGCCGACTGGGTGACGAAAATCTGGTCGCCGTCGGCCAGCGCCTCCATGGAGCCACCGGGGTCAAGACCGACGTAACGGTCACCCAGGACGCCGCTGGTCAGGATGGACGCGCTGCTGTCATTTGGGATATCTGAAAACCGGCGGTCGATCTTCATTTCGACCACCGCATCGAACTCGACCGGATCGAGGGTGATTTGTTCCACCAGGCCCACGGTGACGCCGCCGATCTTGACGGGGGCGCGGTTTTTCAGGTCAGCCACGTTGCTGAAGCGGGCGGTAATCCTGTAAGTGTCCTTGCCGACCTGCATTTTGTAATCGGTGGCTTCGGTGGCCAGCCATAAAAGGGCGGCAATACCCACCAGCAAAAATATGCCCGATGACAGTTCTACTTTGTAATTCGCCCGCATGATTTTTCCGTCAGTGCCTCAAGGTCAATTTTATTCAAATAAGAAACGACGTCATGATAAAGTCAAAGACAAGCACCAGGACCGAACTCAGGACAACCGTCCGGGTCGTCGCAGTTCCCACCCCTTCGCCGGTCGGCTTTGCATAATAACCGAAATATACCGCGACCAGGCTGACCAGGCCGCCAAACACGATGCTTTTCCAGAATCCACCCATGAAATCCTTGCCGAAATAGATACCGGTCTGCAATTTGCTCCAGAATATCCCGGGATCAAGACCCATGACCCCGATGGAGAACATGACTGCGCCGAGGATTGCGAAGGCGTTGAACATCGCGGTCAGCAATGGCAGCGACAACAGTCCGGCCAGGAAGCGTGGCAATGCAATCCGCTGCACTGGGTCGATCGCCATCAATTGCATGGCCTCGATCTGGCTGGTGGCTTTCATCAGACCGATTTCCGCAGCGATCGAGGTGCCGGCGCGTCCCGCGAACAACAGCGCGGTCAGCACCGGCCCCAGTTCACGGAACAATGATTTGCCCACCAGCAGGCTGACCTGGTCGGATGCGCCGAATTGCTGCAGTGCATTGATGGACTGCAGGGACAGCACCATGCCGACAAAAAAACCGCAGATCATGATGATGACCAGCGAGCGGGCACCGATCAGGTAGATCTGTTGCAGCGTGCCGGTCAACAGGCCGAGTTCCAGGCGGATGCTGCCAATCATGCGGATGAGGAAAAGACCGCAATGGCCGGTTTCGGCAATCGGCGTCAGTAGCTTGTTTTTGTGTGTGAAAAAGCCGCTCATGATCCAGACTGGCTCGCGCCCGCATCGGTCTTGCCGGGCAGGTATCTGAATGAAATCGGGCCTTCGACCTTGCCGTTCATGAACTGGTCAACCGCCGGGTCATCGCTGTGCATCAGTTCCTGTGGTGTGCCCTGGGCTATCAGTTTTGCTGTGGCAAGAATATAGCAGTAGTCCACCAGTTTCTTCATCTGCTCGACATTGTGGGTGACGATGACACTGGTCAGACCCATCTGGTCATTGGTTTCACGTATCAGCCGGCTGATGGTGGACCGGGCGATCGGGTCCAGGCCGGTCATGGGTTCGTCAAACAAAACGATTTTCGGATTCAGTATGACCGCCCTTGCCAGTGCCACGCGACGGGCCATTCCGCCTGACAGGCTGTGCGGCATCAACTCCTCGGTTCCGGCCAGGCCGACAGAATCGAGCTTGGCCATGACACGCTCCCTGATGGTTTCTTCCGGCAGCCTGGTGTGCTCCCGCAGCGGCGTCGCAATATTTTCAAAAACCGTCAGGTCGGTAAACAGCGCACCGTTTTGCAGCAACACGCCGATGTCTTTCCGGCATTCGTATAATTGCCGCCGTGACAGGGCAGACACCTCTTTCCCATTGACTTCAATGCTGCCTTTTGCGGGCTGAAGCTGGCCTGAAATCAGCCGCAGCACGGTCGTTTTTCCAACGCCGCTGGGCCCCATGATGGCCACGATGCTGCCGCGTGGAATGTCCATGCTGACATCATCCAGAATGAGCCTGTCATCACGTTGAAACGACACGTTTCGAATGCGGATAATCGGATCTTTCAAGCTTTCATCCCTGTTGCCGGACGGGTTAAGTAGGTCATTAGTGTTTTGATTTGACCGCTGTGCCCGGTCTCATCGCGGTTCGTACGGCTCAATTTATTATGAAAATTGGCTGTTGCGGAGATATTACTTGATTCGTGGTTTTTTAGGGCATAAAAAAACGAGGGAGACTTGCGTCTCCCTCGTCGTAGAAGTGTAGGAACTCCGCTTCTGGTGGACTGCAGATCCTCCTAAGGCCTTTCCAACTTCGTCCAGTTCCGATCAGTTCTGCCCTTCGGTTTCTGGTCACGGGTCTTCCTCCCGTCTTTATTTATCGACGCTTTCACGTCTATCTCAAGGAACCGCGTATTCCTATCGAGTCACCCGCATGGTACGACCGCTTCTCTTGGCAGAACCCGGTCTGGGTGACGCGTCCTGTACCACCTGGACGCATACCGTTTTCATCAACCTTTTTTCCCTTCAGGCGGGTCGGCCTTCCGGTGTATTCGCATTCCGTACGCTTCCAGCCTCTCGGCCCTTGCCGTCCGGTTCCAATCTGTCGATCTTCTTCTCCCGGTTCCGGTCTTGCGACCCTCTCCGTTTGCGCCCGATCTGTCGATCTTTCCCGTCCGTTTCCAGTCTTCCGACCTTCTCCGTCCTTCCTGCGACCCCAATCTTGCGATTGGCGGGTTTCTGTCTACGGGGGATTAAAATTACTCCCACAGGGATAAATTGTCAAAGCCTGAAAAGTGCCAGTTAGGGTGTTTTTCTAAACGCAATTCTCAGTAAAAATTTACAAGGCA
>JBFZEL010000147.1:0-4625 GCA_041306925.1 Lysobacterales bacterium | reverse complement strand
ACAGATCCAGGCCGTTGACCATGTTATTGCTGTGGATGTTGAGATCAACGGCGCTGCCCTGCCGCAGGCAGCGCCGGTCATGTTGTTTAATGTTCCGTCAAGGCCATTCGGGTATGCGGCCCGGTGTCCAGGGCGCGCCCGCGGCCTGCAATGTCGCTTCCACTTCCGCGAGACCGGCGGCGACAGCATGCAGTTCGACGATCGCCTGGCGGAGTTGCTGGTCCGCTACCTGGTAAGAGTCGCGGTAATTTTTCGTCACCGCTGACTGGCTGTCCCAGTGACCGCTGACGATGAAGCTGATGCGGTCGGTCAGGGACATCGGCACCAGTTCGGCGCGGCTGGCAATGGTGCTGTCGCCATTGAACCTGACCTCCAGGTCCTGCATGCGCGCATGCAGGGCGCGCAGGGCCTGTGCCTGTTCCTCGCTGGATGACGGCGTGTCGACGGCGGCTTTCAGCAGGTGGTCGATACGGTTCTGGATTTCATCCCGCGCCTCGTTGGCGCCCGTGATTGCGCGGTAAAGGTCATTGGTCTGCCTTTCAAAATCGAGCAGCGCCTGGCGATCGGCCGTGACCAGGCCGCCTTCGAACAGGGGTTTAAGCACGAAGGACCTTGGCGAGGAAAGCTCCAGCAGTTCACCCTCAACGCGTTGCGACAGGGTGACGCTGTACTCGCCCGGCAATGCCAGCGGTCCCTGCGGCGGGCTCTCCCACGGGTAAAAGTCGGTTTTTGGCTTGAGTTTGACCGGGTCCGGCGCCGGGTAACGCATATTCCAGGCGACCCGGTGAAAACCCTTGCCGGCGGGGGCGTTGATGCGCTGCACGACCTTGCCGGCGGCGTCGCGCACGGTCAGGGTCACCGAAGGTGCTTCCTCGCGGTCCTCGCGGCGTAGCTGATCCCAGCTTGGGTAGGGATTATCCCCGCCTTCTTTCTGAACTTCCTGCTCGGCTTTGCGGCGCTTGTCCTTCAGCGATTGCAGGTCCTCGGGCAGGTAATAGGCGAAGACCGCGCCATACGGCGGGTTGTCGGCCGTGTAACGGCCCGCGCCCCAGTCGCCCTTGCCACCCCAGCCACGACGGCTGTCGGGCACGTAAAGCCAGGCGTCACGCACATTGAACAGCATGGGCTGCTTCAGTTCATCGCCAGTGGCGCGCAGCGGTGCATAGTCGTCGAGTATATAAAAGCCGCGGCCAAAGGTGCCGACCACCAGGTCGCCCTCGCGGCGCTGGATCTCCAGGTCAAGGACCGAGATGGTGGGCAGCGAGGTCATTTTGTTCCAGTTTTTGCCGCCGTCATTACTGAAAAACAGCCCGAACTCGGTACCGACGAACAGCAGGTTCGGATCGACGTGGTCCTCGATGATGGTGTGTGCGGAGCCGCGCTCAGGCAGGTTGTTGCTGATCAGGACCCAGCTCTTGCCGCGGTTATCGGTCTTCAGCACATAGGGCTTGTAGTCACCGCGTTTGTGGTTGTCGATCACGGCATAGGCGACGTCGGCGTTGTGGAATGAGCTGACGACGTCCTCGATGAGGGACATGTCGGGAACGTCGTTGAAAGCATCGACCGTGCTCCACTGGCCGCCGCCGTCGCTGGTGACATGGATCAGGCCGTCGTCGGTGCCGGCGTAGATCAGGCCTTCGACCAGCGGGCTTTCATCGACGGCTGTCAGCGCTCCGTAGATCGAGGTCGAGGCGTTCTTGGCGATCGCATCGACGCTCCAGATGCGCCCCATCACCTCGAGTTTGTTACGGTCGATCGGGCGGCTCAGGTCGCCGCTGACGGCCACCCAGCTTTCACCGCGGTCATCGGAACGGAACAGGCGTTCGGCGCCGTAGTAAAGCCTGCGGTTGTCATGCGGCGAGATGATCAGCGGCGCATTCCAGTTCCAGTTGTAGTTGTTCTCGTCGCTTCCGGGCAGCGGTGTAATCTGCAGGCGTTCGCCGGTGATGCGGTCGAAGCGACCCAGCGCACCGTACTGGGCCTGGGCGTAGATGATGTTGGCATCGGTTGGGTCGATCTGTGTCTTGAAGCCGTCGCCAAACTGGGCGATGGACCAGTCCGCGTTGGTGATGCCGTCGGTATAGGTGTTGCGGCTTGGCCCGCACAGGGTGAAGTTGTCCTGGGTGCCGCCGCAGACGTTATAAAAAGGCGTGTCGTTGTCCGGCGTGGCGCGATAAAACTGCGTCGCCGGCAGGTTGTCGATGTGGCGCCACAACTGGCCGCGGTCCCAGGTTTCATAGACGCCGCCGTCACCACCGATAAACAGGTGGTCGGTATTGGCCGGATCGATCCACAGCGCGTGGTCATCGACGTGACGGTTCTTGAACGAGACCTTGTTCCAGCTCTTGCCGCCGTCTTCGGAAACCTGCGTGAAGGTATCCATGGCGTAGACGCGTTCGGGGTTCTTGGGATCGACGAACAGCTCGTTGTAATACTGCGGGCTGCTGGTGCCGTGGTCGGAACGCTTTTCCCAGCTTTCCCCAAAGTCGGTGCTGCGGTACACACCCTTGTCCTTGTCATCCGCCTCGATGATCGCGTAGATCATCGCCGGCGCGGAAGGCGCCGCCGCCAGGCCGATACGGCCGAGGTCGCCTGACGGTAACCCGGCGGCAAGCTTCTGCCAGCTGATACCGCCGTCGGTGGTCTTGTGCAGGCCGCTGCCCGGACCGCCGTTGATCAGCGTCCAGACGTGACGCCGGCGCTGGTAGCTCGAAGCCACGATCACGTCGGGGTTGGCCGGGTCGATGACGAACTCGTTGACCCCGGTATTTTCATCGATATCCAGGATCCGCTTCCAGGTCTGGCCGCCATCGGTGGAACGATACAGGCCGCGGTCTCCGCCCGGACTCCACAGCGGGCCCTGGGCAGCGACGAACACGGTATTGCTGTCATCCGGGTGAAAGCGGATCATCGAAATATGACCCGAGTCCTTCAGACCCATGTGTTTCCAGGTCTTGCCGCCGTCGACGGATTTGTAGACACCATCTCCGTAAGCCACGCTGCGTTGCGCGTTGTTTTCGCCACTGCCCACCCAGATGACATTCGGGTTGGCAGGGTCGATTTCCACCACGCCGATGGCATATGAATTTTCCTTTTCGAAAAGCGCTGTCCAGGTGATGCCGTTGTTGTCGGTTTTCCACAATCCTCCGCTGGCCATGGATACAAAAAAACTGTGTGTCCGTTCGGGGTGGAATGCAAAGTCGGAAACCCGTCCGGAGGTCAGCGCCGGGCCGATGCTCCTCAGCGGGATCCCGGCCAGTGGATGATCGTCGGCGACGCTGTTGCAGGCCATGTTGAGCGCGGTCAGGAAAAGCATCGTGAAAAGCAGTCTGGTACGCAGCATTTTATTGATTTCCCGGTTTGTACAAAGACTGCCATTCTACGTAAAAGGGCCGGCCCACGCACCCCTTGAGTATTGCCTGCGATCAACCTGCGCGGGTTTTTGACGAGGCGTTGATCGCAGCGGCGGGTGCATCGCCGATGGTTTTTGTGTATCGTAGGAAGCGGGTAAGGCCGATGAATAAATTACAAGCCAGGGAACTTTGGAACCAACTTAAAAAGCGCAAGGTCGTGCGTATTGCGTTGGTTTACCTGCTTGCCGGTTTGCTGGTCATCCCGGTTGCCACCATGCTGTTCGAATCATTCGCTGTACCACCCTTTGCCCGGTCCGTTTTGCTCTCTCTCGTTTTCCTCGGGTTCCCGGTTGCGCTGGTGCTCGCCTGGATGTATGAATTGACACCGGAGGGTATCCGCGAGGATCCGGCAGGACACATCGAATCCGTCAACCGGATCGAACCCTACCTCGCCGACGGGCCTTCCGTCGCCGTTCTGCCTTTCGAAGACCTGAGCGAAGATCAGGACCAGGTTTATTTTTGCGAGGGTTTCGCAGAAGAAATTCTCGATGCCCTGCGCAAGGTTCCAAACCTGCGTGTGGCCTCGCGCGTGGCCTCGTTTCTGCTCGGCGGCAAAAAACCTGATTTCAGGGAAGTGGGCAGTAAGCTCAAGGTGAAAGCGGTGCTCAGGGGGTCCTGCAGAAAATCGTCGCAAAAGCTGCATGTCAGCCTGCAATTGATCGATACCACGGATGGCAGCCTGCGCTGGTCACGTCAGTATGAGCGCCCGCTCAAGGACATTTTTGATCTCGAGGAAGAGATTGAGAACTCGGTATTGAAAGCCCTGAACGTGGCAAAACCCGACCCTCCCCGCGCCCCCCGGCAACGTGTTGACCCAAAGGTCTACGACCTGTTTCTGCGCGGCCTGAGCTGTTTTGCGAAGCACACAACGCAGGACAATATCTATGCACGGCAACTGTTCAAGCAGGTGATTGACATTACGCCTGATTATGGACGCGCCTGGGCCACGCTCGCCTATACCTACGGTTATTCCTACATGTATTTCAACGCCACCGACGTGAACCTGGCGGAGGCAAAACGCACCAGCAAACAGGCCGTCAAGCTCGCCCCGGAACTGGCCGAATCGCACGTTTCGGCGGGTATCGCCTCCTGTATGGACCAGAATTACAAAAAGGCCGAGGACGAATTTGAGCGGGCCATCGAAATCGATCCCAAAAACTTCAGGGCCTGGTACTTCTACGCGCGCGCCAAAGTTCACGAGGGTGAACTGGA
>JBFZEL010000146.1:0-2674 GCA_041306925.1 Lysobacterales bacterium | reverse complement strand
GCTGCAGCCCGGTCTTGCCCTTGAACGGGCTTTCGTTTATCGGTTTGGGCTCAGCGTTTGCCCCCTCCCCCGCTTGCGGGGGAGGGTTGGGGAGAGGGGGCGCAGCCTTGGGTTCGCTCATGCCGCTGGCTTGCCGTACAGGCTGGATTCCCATGCAGCCTTGCGTATGCTGTTCCACCATGCAACGTGACTGCCATGGTTCACCACGACATTCGGCTGGTCGACATGCGTTCCCGTCATCGACGCCAACGGCAAATACCCTATCCCTCTCATCCTTTTCAATCCGCTAATCAATTCGTGCCGGCCTTTCCGTTGGGCCGAGCAGACGGCCCATCAGCCACCAGACGACTATGGCGCCGATCGCGCCCACGTAGCCATCCAAGGCATAGTGCCAGCCGAGATGTACCGAGCCGATCATGATGACGAATGCGTAGAGCGTCAGCGCGATGCCCGCCTTGCGGGAATAACGCCAGCCGAATAACGCCAGCAAAACCGCGGTCGCCACGTGCATGCTTGGCATGGCGGATATGCCGCTGCCGATGCCGGCCTTGTTGTTCTGATAATTTTCCCACAGCATCTGTTGCACGTTGAGCGCCCATACCGGAACGACCTCGCCCGTTTCACGCAGATAATTCATGAGTGGTGCGTAAGGGCCGCTCTCCTGGGTAAAGGTGGGGTAATAGCAAGGTCCCATGGAGGCAAAGAAAATCGCACCCAAGGTGCCGAGTACTATCCAGGACACTATGAAGCTCAGCAGAAACTGCATGCGCAGGCGCCTGTTGCGCAATGCAAAAGCCTGCAGGGTAAGCATCGCGTACATGATGAAGAACCACAGGCTGTAGAGGAAGTTGATGGCACCCGTAACCAGCGGAAACCCCAGAATGGGTTGAAGCCACTCCCAGGGATGGACACCCCCGTGAGCAAGCCGATCCCATTCGGTCAAGCGGGCATCCCAGGTGTAGGGTTCAATAATAGGGATGGCCATCTTGAAAAAAGTGAATGTCGCAGCGAAAACGGGAATCAGCAGAAGGACCGGCAGCGCAAACAAAACCCGGTCACGCGTAAGGCGTTGCCGCAGGCTGTCGATCAGGTAGCGGGTGAGACGGGCTGGCCGCACGAACACCATGACTGAAATGGCATGCCAACAAAATGCAAAAACAAGCGGGGTGAAAAATAGAGCCGCATATCCCCAAAAGCTTGGCCAAAGCCTGTGCGGGAGATGAAAGGAACTGGAAACCGCCAGGGCGACGAACCAGTAGAAGACAACCAGGCCGATAAGCAGACCATGCTCCCGCATGATCTCGCGCAGGGTAAATGCACTTGTTGCTGGCGCTTGCACAAGCACTTCGCTGACATTCTGTGCCTGATTTTCAAGCATACTCATCAAATGCTAATCCTGTGTGGTGCCCGCTCCGGGTAAGGGTTCAGAGATCCTGCGTCCGAATGGCAGTGCCGTCGTGATGGGCGCATTGGCCTCGCGGTGGATTGCTGCCACCACTCCTGGCCTTGGTCAGCCATCACCAGCCTGTGGGGTATAACGGCAGATCGTGCTTAGCGCGTCCAGCAGGTTCACTGGGCACATGACAGGGCGTCAAGAAAACAGCCCCATCATCAGAGGCTGCTTGACCCACTTGCCTGGGCCAAGTTGATCCGGTTCAGCCAAGGCGTCCATGACGCCATGTTCTGCTTGATGTCATGGCCCAGCACCAGGCGCACGTCGCCGCGCATGCTGCTCGACTCGGAATAGGCCACCTTGACCGGCAGAAGGCTGCCAAGCTTGAGCGCCTGCGCTTCATATCCCTTGCGATACTCGATCTGGGTTATGGTCTTGTCGAAAGGCTTCAGGTTATAAACGCTCGCGGTCTTGTAGCCGTGGCTGGCCAGGTACTGAGCCACTTTCCTGGCCATTCCGTTCACACCGTTGCCGTTCGCGACGCCGAGTTTTCCGGCGCCCACGGATGATTCGGGCGGAGCTTTCACGGCCGTCGTGCTGCCACGAAAATCCTTTCCTATCACCAGGCGAATTTTTGCATCGCCTTGCATCGCGTTCGATACGGATAAGCGCGTGGTCGAAGGCAACACGCTGGTCAATTCACGCGCCTGCTCCGCATACCCCGGCGCGTATTCGACGCGGGTCCTGGCTTCGCCGTGGTGACGATAATTACCCACCGATGCGATCGCGTGGCCCTGGCCGGAAAGGCTCCGCGCCAATTCCTTGGCGATGCCCTTGACGCCATTTCCATTCAGCACTTCGATCGCTGCGGACTTGGCCGCAACCGGCGCGGCAGCTGTCTTTACGCCAATGCCGGCGCCATCCTGCGGCTTCGACTGGGGCGCCTGTCTGGCAGCGGTCGACACAACAGACGACTTGCCGGTGGCGGAACCTCCTGGAGGCATCGACGGGATTTCCGTCGATGCCGCAGGCGGCCGAACAGCCTTCTGTACGTTTGCCGGCTTGTCCTGCGGTATTGCCGAATCATTCGTCGTGGCTGCAAGGGCCACAACTGGCACGACTTCCTGAACGGTTGCCGGCAACATCCGCGCCGGCAGTGCCAGTTCATAGACCTGTGGGGAGACTTCCCTCAGGGCAACCGCGTTGCTTGCCGTTCGCATCGTATAAGAAGCGGGAGAATCCGGCCTTTCGATTTTTTCCTCTTCCGCCGCCATTGCAATG
>JBFZEL010000145.1:0-10622 GCA_041306925.1 Lysobacterales bacterium | reverse complement strand
CCTCTGTGATGGTCGAATCGGCAAACTCTTCGGCTGCAACCTCGTAACCCCATTTACGGAAAGCACCCTCGGTGAACTTCTGGATGTTACCCTTGTGCACCAGCGTGACGCTGTCCTTGTTATGATCGATCGCGTACTGGATGGCCTTGCGCACCAGCCGCTTTGAACCGAAAGCGGAAACGGGTTTAATGCCGAGACCGGCGCCTGCGAAAAACTGGGCGCCCATTTCCTCACGCAGAAACCTGGCCAGCTTCTCGTTTTCAGGTGTACCGGATTCGTACTCGATACCGGCGTAAACGTCCTCGGTATTTTCCCTGAATATGATCGCGTTGACGTCCTGGGGCCGTTTCATCGGTGAAGGCACACCCTCGAAATACTCGACCGGACGCACGCAGGCATACAGGTCGAGATCCTGGCGCAGCGATACATTCAATGAACGAAAACCGCCGCCCACCGGGGTCGTCAGCGGACCCTTGATGGAAACGATGAGTTCCTTGATGGCATTCAGGGTTTCTGCGGGAAAATAATTGCCATCATAGATACCCGCGGCCTTTTCACCGAGGAACAATTCGGCCCAGTGAACCTTGCGTTTACCGGCATAGGCTTTCTCGACCGCCGCATTCCAGACACGCATCGATGCGCGGGTGATATCACCGCCGATTCCGTCGCCCTCGACAAAACCCAGGATAGGGTTATCGGTAACAACCAATTTATTATTTTTTATGGTGATTTTATCGCCAGTGGAGGGAATTTTAATATGTTGGTAGCTCATGTTTTTGGTTCCTCGATTATTTGACTTCAAATTTGCCGGTCATTATACGTCTGACTGCAACAAGCCGCATTCTGTTTGGTGGGTTCAACGGTGACTTCGCCGTTGGTGGATTTCGCCATTTATTGTCGATACCTCTCAAACACATCCGGGTAGATTGGCAAATTGTGCACTGAACAAGCCTGTATAAAAGCGCATCAAGGCCTGATTGACAAGTGCTGGAGCACGTCTGGGTCAGCCAATGTGCGGATGGCATAAAAGCTGCATAAAAAAGGCATCCAAGGTTCAATTACAAAAGGAGAAAATTATGGGTCGCGGTTCAGCAGGCAATGTGATTGCAGCCTTATGCAGTTTTTTCATTCCCGGTCTCGGACAGTTGTTACAGGGCCGCTGGATATTGGCCGGTTTCATGTTTGTCATGTCCATCCTGTTGTGGGTCATCCTGTTGGGCTGGATTATCCACCTGTGGTCGATCATCGATGCCGCGCTCTACACGTCACCGGACGAAGACCGGCACTACCGTTATTCACGGCATCGCAGGGACTACGATTGGTAAAAACAGTTTTACATTCAAACGGGCCAACTCCGGAGTGACAGGCTGACCACCTGTAGGAGCAGGAAATCCCTTTTGAAACAAGTGGGGGCGGCAATGCCAAGTGAATGTTTTCACAGCCCGAAACGTTTACGACGCTGTTCGCCCCCACCACTTTATTTGCCGCTACAGAGCAATTCTTTCAGCATATCCCCACGCCTCCCGCACTCTGCTAAGATGCAAACCGTTCACGCCTGCACTGGAGATAGAGATGTATTTCAAACCGCTGCTGTTACCATTACTGGCACAAGTGGTCCTGACATTTATCGTCATGACCGGCATGTACCGGACACGTGTTACCGAGATGCAAGCCAAACAGATTCACCCACAAAAGATAAGCACCCGGTCGAAATCGAGGGAACTGCTGACCGACTCGGCAGCCGCTGCGGACAATTACTCAAACCTGTTTGAAACCCCCGTGCTGTTTTACACGGCGATCCTGCTGACCCTGATCCTGATGGTGCAGGACAGCATCCTGGTGACGCTCGCCTGGGCCTACGTCGCCTCGCGCTATGTGCACAGCTTCATCCACGTGACCTACAACCGGGTCATGCATCGTTTCTCGGCTTTCATTTTCAGCAGTCTCGTATTGTTGGCATTCTGGGTGAGGCTGGGCTGGATCATCATCCAGGCTTAAGGACGATCAATGAACACTGGACACCGGGTAAACGGCAGTTGTTTTTGCGGCGCAATCGGTTTTACAGCAAACCTGCCCAGCAAATGGTGTGCGCATTGTCATTGCAGCATGTGCAGGAAGAGTCATGGCGCCGGTTACGTCACCTGGGTGGGGTTTGAAACCAGCCAGGTCAACATCACGCGCGGCGCAGCGCAACTCAACTGGTTTGATTCATCGCCGGGCGCGCAGCGCGGTTTCTGTAAAAATTGCGGCGGCAGCCTGTTCTTTCGTTCCGAACGCTGGGCCGGTGAGTTCCACATCGCGCTGGGCTGTCTGGACGACGCCATCGACCGCCAACCGCAGGCCAACGTATTTTTTGACAGCCATGTCGACTGGATGCCGATCGACAGGTCGCTTAAACAGGTTGACGGATAATACGGATTCCGGGGCGCAAGCCTGATTCTGCAATTTTCCCGGGGGTTCCCGAGTCAATGCTGGCAGCAATAACAACCGCCGGGGTTTATCCAGGCACGGACCAGTCAATGGGTTGCTGCTGTTGCTGCCTGAGGTAACCGTTGGCCTGTGAAAAGTGCCGGCAACCGAGGAAGCCGCGGTGCGCCGATAGAGGCGACGGGTGGGGCGCCTTGAGCACCAGGTGTTTTCTGCGGTCAATCACCTCGCCTTTCTTCCAGGCGTAACTGCCCCACAACATGAACACCAACCCGTCCCTCCGGTCATTCAGTAATTGCACGACCGAATCGGTAAAACGCTCCCAACCCTTGCCCTGGTGCGAACCCGCCTGGCCTCGTTCGACCGTCAAGACCGCGTTGAGCAACAGTACCCCCTGCTCCGCCCATGACTGCAAGCACCCATGGTTTGGTGGTGGAATCCCCAGGTCGTCGTGGATTTCACGGTAGATATTGGCCAGCGAAGGCGGCACCCGGACGCCACGCTGTACCGAGAAACACAGGCCATGCGCCTGCCCGGGTCCGTGGTAAGGGTCCTGGCCGAGGATCACGACGCGCACCTGCTCGAACGGCGTGCTGTCGAGCGCGTTGAAGATCAGCGGACCCGGCGGATAAATGACCGCCTTGTGCTGTTTACGGGTCAGCAGGAATTCACGCAACTGGTGCATGTAGTCCTGATCAAACTGATCCTCCAGCCTGCGGAGCCAGGATTCATGCAATTGTACTTTTCCCATATTCCTTTACCGCACCTGCTTCGGAATGAGGTTTTTGCGAGGAAAGTCGCACACCCACAGTCTTGATTCTATACACTTTGACCCAAGTTATCAGGTCATTCAATACGGCCCAGTTTCTGCAAAGCGGAGTCAGCATGCCCATTCAGACAGACGTAGTCATCATCGGTGCCGGCCCCGCCGGTTTATTCCAGGTATTTGAACTGGGTTTGCTGGATATCCATGCACACGTTGTCGACTCCCTGCCCCGCGTTGGCGGCCAGTGTGGTGAGTTGTATCCGGACAAACCCATCTATGATATCCCGGCCTGCCCCGTGATCGGTGCACAGGAACTCATCGACAGGCTGATGGAACAAATCGAGCCCTTTCACGCACAATTTCATCTTGGACAAGCCGTGACCGGACTGGAGAGGAAGGATAACGGCCGTTTCGCGCTGGTAACCTCCGCCGGCACCGAGTTCGATACCGCCACCGTCATCATCGCCGCCGGTCTCGGTGCCTTTCAGCCACGCCAACTGCGTGTGCCGGGCGCGGCCGATTTCAATGGAAAGTGTATTCATTACAGGATCACCCAGGCGGAGGAACTGTCCGGCAAGGACATAATCATCCTCGGTGGCGGTGACTCGGCCCTCGACTGGACGCTTGAATTACACGGCAAGGTCAAAAGCCTGACCCTGATCCACCGGCGCGTCGAATACCGGGCCCAGCCCGTCTCGGTCAAAAAAATGAAAGCGCTGGTGGAAAAAGGCCGGTTGCAGGAATTTCACGGCATGGTGCGCGAGGCGCTCTGCGCTGACGGGAAATTCCGCGGTTTGAGCATCGCAGATGACCAGGGCAAAATTCACGAAATTATGGCAGATGAGGTCTACGTGTTCTGGGGTCTGTCACCCAATCTGGGACCGGTCGCCGAATGGGGTCTGGATATCGACAAGCGCCAGATCAGGGTCGACACTGAAAAATTCGAGACCAGTGAACCGGGTATTTTTGCCGTGGGTGACATCAATACCTACCCGGGCAAGAAAAAACTCATCCTCTGCGGGTTTCACGAAGCGGCGCTGGCCGCTTTCGGGGTGCAGAAACACCTCGATCCGGACAAACGGGTATTCCTGCAATACACCACCACCAGCCCCATCATGCACAAACGCCTGGGTCTGGATAAAGACAAGTAACCGGGTCTGCCGGCATTCGTGCCGGTGGTTTGATCACGCGGGATAAGCCCTACCTCAGTGCGGCCCTGGTCCTTCCTGTGGCAGCTTTGACCACTCGCTTACATCGAGGGCAGCGCGGTAACCGTGCCACGTGGCGTAGGCCAGCCACGGTATGATGACAATCAGGCCAATCCCCGCAGTCAGGAAACCAATCCCGGTCAAGGTACAAATCAATACGGCCCAGACAAACATCGCCGGCTTGTTACGCAGCACCGCGTTGATACTGGAAATCACCGCCGTGATGACATCGATATCCCGGTTCGCCAGCATCGGCAGTGAAAACACGCTGGCGGCAAAACTCACACAGGCAAATACCGACCCGACCGCTGAACCGATCAACAGAAAGTTCACGACCTGGCCCCAGTCGGGTTCGCCGCCCAGTGGGAAAAACACCTGGATCATCATGCCCGCCCTTGCCCACAGCAGAAAGACGATCAGCAGAACCAGCGTGTATACCATGGAATTGCCCAATGGCCGTCTGATCGCCCTGAAGGTGTGCCCCAGCGTGGGTTTGCTGCCCTCGCACAACTGCCTGCTGACCGAGTAGAGACCAAACGCCAGCATCGGTGCGACAAACACAAAACCGGAAAGCGCGGTCAGTAACAGGATATATCCACCCAACTTCCACGCCAGGAAGGCTGCGGTGACACTGACCCAGAAAACGAACAGACCGTAGGCCAGGCTCAGTCCGAGTGCATTCCTGAAGTCATTCCAGCCAGCCCGCAACCAACCAAAGCCAGCGCCAGCATTGAGTACACGGCAGGGCACCAGCAGCGTCTTTGGCGGAATGTAGTCACGCCGTGGCTGGTCTTCGCTCATTACCGGGACCCCGACTCCGGATGGGTGTCTGAAGCCATTGCTTTCACTTTGCCTGCCCTTGCCGATGGCCAATCAAAGCATCGCTCATCATGCGCTCTTTTTCCTGCCAGATAACACCCAGCCAATTTATGAGCTGACCCTTGACTGCGGCGTCCTCGCTGAAATCGCAGCCACGCAGGCTTGCCTCAATAGGGCGCAGCACGATATGGACGGTGATCTTTCTCACCTGGCCCGAGACGTACTGCCAGACCGTCGGCACACCATCGGGATAGATGATAGTGACGTCAATGACACAGTCCAGTGCATCGTCAAACGAATAGAGAACCTGGCCGATACCACCATAGCGTGGCCTTAGCAGGTGAGTGTATGGAGAATTCTGCGCGTCCCGCTTGGCCTCGGTGAAACGCGTTCCCTCAGGGAACGTCATCATCGCAACCGGGATATGCTTGAGCTTCTCACAGGCGCGCGCAGCGTTTTCCAGATCCTTGCCACGCAGGGCTGGATTTCTGATCAGTTCCTGCTTGCTGTAACGGCGCAGGAAGGCCATGTCGAGCGCCCACCACGCCATACCGAGCACCGGCACCCAGATCAGCTGATGCTTGAGCAGGTAGCGCCCGAATGGCGCGCGCCGGTTAAGACAGTGCTGCAAAGCGAGGATGTCGACGCCTGACTGGTGATTGCAACACACCAGGTAACGGCCCGAGTGACTGATGCCGTCGGGCACATGGACATCCCACTCCATGCCGCGATAAAACCACACCATGGCCTTGTTGATCGAAACCCACAGTTCGCCCAGCAAGGACAACCAGCGGGTCATGGCGTTCCTGGCCCTGCCTGGCGGGGCGAGCAGTTTGAAAATTGCCAGCAGGAAGATGACCGAGGTTAAAACAATCGTGCTGACCGATATGACCAGCAGCACGATTGCGCCTTGCAGTGCATAGCGTACCTTGGTCAACAAGGCAACAGCTTAGCGTGGTTTTCTGAACCGCAGCGTCATGCGGTCGCTCTCACCGATGGCGGCATACTTGTCATGATCAACATCACCCAGCGCATAGCTTGGCGGCAATGTCCAGACCCCTTCCGGATAATCCTTCGTGTCCTTCGGATTGGCGTTAATCTCCGAGGCCGCCTCGAATTCCAAGCCGGCTTTGGCCGCAATTGCCTTGACCGAAGCTTCGGAGACGTAACCCGTCTCGGCAGAAACCTGCGGGTCGACGCCGTCATCTGCGCGGTGCTGGACGACGCCGAGGATTCCGCCCGGTTTGAGCACGCGGGCAAATTCATTGAATATGTCCTGCGCCTGGCCCGCGCTTATCCAGCCATGGGTGTTGCGAAATGTGACGATGGCGTCGATCGAACCGGCATCACCCAGCGATGCTGATTCGGGCGGTGAAAAATATTGAATCTTTACCTGGTCGTATATCTCCGGTTGCTGCGTAAATTTTTCTGCCAACTCTTTTGGCAGTTCATAGCGGTAGGCCGGTTGCCCTTCGACCTTCGGATCCCAGGTCGCGATGACCAGCGTACCGTGATCGCGCACGGCGGGCGCGAGAATCTCGGTGTACCAACCGCTACCCGGCCAGATTTCCATCACGGTCATGCCGTCTTCAATACCGAAAAACGCGAGTGTCTCGGCCGGGTGACGGTACGGGTCACGCGCCTTGTTCTCATCGGCACGATGCGTACCGGTCATTGCGCTTGCCACCCGCTCGCCGAAGCTCGGCCCAGCGGCATACACGGATGACCCAATCAATAGCGCGGCTAAAACGGAAAAAATGGACTTCACCTCTACTCTCCTGATACGTTGATGCGTTGATGCGTTGATGCGTTGATGCGGGCATCATACCCAAACTCCGCGCCGATCGAAAGTTGTTGGTGCATTCCGCGACCTGCCCTACCGCTCCAAGGCCGGTTCCAGCACCTTCCACACGTTGTCCAACAACACCGGTTGTCCTCTCTCGTTCGGGTGGATATTATCCGCCTGCAACAGGTCAGCGTCGTCCGCGACGCCATCCATGAAGAATGGCACAAGCAACGTATCGAACTCACTGGCAAGATCGCTGTACATGGATTCGAATTGCTGCAGGTACGCACTGCCATAGTTCGGCGGTAACCTGATACCGGCTAGCAGCACGCGGGCGCCGATTGCCTGGCTTTGCCTGATCATGCTCGCCAGGTTCTCACGGGTGATGCCCGGATCGATACCTCGCAGACCGTCGTTTGCACCCAGTTCAATGACGACGATTTGCGGTCGGTAAAGATCGAGCAGACGGGGCAGACGCGTCAGGCCACCCTGGGTGGTGTCGCCGCTGATGCTTGAATTTAGCACGCGATAGGAATAACCGCGCTCCTCCAGGCGGATTTCCAACAGGCTGACCCAGGATTGTTCGCGCTCCATGCCGTACCCGGCGCTCAGGCTGTCACCCAGTATGAGCAAGAAAGGCGGTTCCGATGCGGACGCCGCGGGTGGATTAAAACCGACAACCAATAGCAGAAGCGATAAAATGAATCTCATGAATATTCCTGTACCAAAAGTGAAAGCGTTTGCCCTCGAAGCCGAGAATCTTAGCAAAACAGTCAGCAGTCCTGCAGGTTTGCTTACCATACTGGACCAGGTCAGCCTGCAAGTCAGTCACGCTGAACGGATCGCGGTTATCGGCGCTTCCGGTGCGGGCAAGTCAACCCTGCTGGGTCTGCTGGCCGGCCTCGACCTGCCCACGTCCGGGCGCGTCTGGCTGGCCGGTAACGATTTGACCGCGCTGGATGAAGACGGCCGTGCCGCCCTGCGTGCCAACGAGGTCGGTTTCGTTTTCCAGTCCTTCCACCTGATCCCATCACTGACCGCGCTGGAAAACGTCATGCTGCCGCTTGAACTGGCCAATCACGAGCGACCCATGGAAGCCGCAAAAACGGTTTTGCAAAACGTGGGTTTGGGCGCACGCGCCGAACATTATCCGCGCCAGTTATCGGGCGGAGAAAAGCAAAGGGTGGCCATCGCCCGTGCCTACGTCACACGACCGACCGTGTTGTTCGCGGACGAACCGACCGGCAACCTCGACCAGAAAACCGGCGAAACGGTCATCGACATCCTCTTTCAAATGAACCGGGAGTACGGCACCACGCTGGTGCTTGTCAGCCACGACCTGTCCCTGGCCAGGCGCTGCGACCGGATCATACAGATGGAGGCCGGCAGGATCGTCATGCCGTCCGTGACCGCTGCGGAGTCGGGCCTTTGAAAGGCTTGGCACTGGCCTGGCGCCTGTTGTTGAGGGACTGGAAGTCCGGTGAACTGACCGTACTGGGTATCGCGTTGGTGATCGCGGTCACTTCATTGACCGCAGTTGCATTTCTGACCGACCGTGTCGGCCACGCGGTGCAATTGCGCGCCGCTGAATCACTGGCGGCCGATTTGCGTCTCGGTTCAAGTCAACCGCTGCCGGACCGATATCTGCAGATGGCAGAGCAGGCCGGCCTGCAAACCGCCTCCGTGATCAATATGCCCAGCGTGGTCTTTGAGCAGGAACGCAGTACGCTGGCTTCCATCAATGCTGTTACTGCCGGCTATCCTTTGCGTGGCCGTCTCAAGGTTGCCCCACAACTGTTGGCGGAGGCAGAAGCAACCGACGGTATTCCGCTGGCCGGCGAGGCCTGGGCGAGCACCCGCCTGCTGGCCAGGCTCGGCGCCGACACCGGCTCGGTCGTCAGTGTTGGCAATGCCAGTTTCAAGATCACGAAGGTGCTGGATTTCAGACCGGACCAGGGCTGGCAATTCGTCGATCTTGCCCCGGCCCTGCTGATCAACGAGGCGGACCTTGAAGCCACGGGCCTGATCCAGCCCGGAAGCCGCGTCAGCTACCGCGCCCTGTTTGCCGGACCCCGCGAACAAATCGCCGCCTTCAAGCAGCAACTCGGGGAACAGCTCACCGCCGGTGAACAATTGCGGGATATCGCTGATGCGGATCCGCAAATGCGTTCGGCGCTGGATCGTTCCGGGCGCTTTCTCAACCTCGCATCGCTGGTCAGCGTGCTGCTCTCCGCCGTGGCAGTTGCGATGGCGTCGAGACGTTACGCACTGCGCCATCGTGACCGCATTGCCCTGTTGAAATGTCTCGGCTCACAGCAATCCTTTATCCTCAGGTTAAACCTGACCCAGTTGGTCATGCTGACGCTGCTTGGCGCCGCCGTTGGGACTGTACTGGGATACCTGGCGCAGCAGGCCCTGGCCTGGTTTGCCAGTGACCTGATCGCGCAGGAACTACCGGCCGCGAGTGGTGCACCCGTCCTGCTGGGGTTCCTGACAGCCCTGTTCATACTGTGCGGGTTTGCGTTGCCAGACCTGATCCAGATGGGCAAAACACCCGTGTTACGCGTGCTGCGACAGGACGTCGAGCCGCCGCCGATACGCTACGGCATCAGTTATATCGCCGGGTTGCTGGCCGTGTTGGCGCTTTTGCAATGGCTGGTCAACGACATCAAGCTGGTGCTGGGTATCGCCGCCGGCGCCGCCGGAACTTTTACGATATTGGGGCTCGCTGGCTGGTCACTGGTCAGGCTTACCGGACGATTGCGCGGCATGGCCGGCGTGGCCTGGCGATATGGACTGGCCAACCTGAACCGGAGAGGCCGTGAAAGTATTATCCAGGTTGTTGCCTTTGGCTTGGGTCTGATGGTTTTAATGCTGTTGACCCTGGTCAGGAATGACCTGATGGAAAGCTGGCGCGCGAGCCTGCCGGCGGACGCCCCGAACCAGTTCATGATCAATATCCAGCCTCAGGAAGTCCAGGAGATGCAACGCTACCTGGCAGCGCAGAACATGGAAGTACCGGAGTTCGTGCCCCTGGTGCGGGCCCGGATGACGACCATCAATGGTGAGGATGTCAACAAGATCAGCTTCGAAGACCCCGAGGGTGAGCGCTGGAGCAGACGGGAATCCAACCTGAGTTTTGGCGACAAAATGCAAGCCGGCAATGAACTGGTCGAGGGACAGTGGTGGCAGCCGGGTACCAAGGAATTCGAGGTCTCGGTTGAAGTCGATTTTGGCCAGGAACTCGGGATTAAGCTGGGTGACGAACTCGGTTTTGATATCGCCGGTGAGCCGGTTAGTGCCAGGGTCACCAGCTTCCGCAGGGTTGAGTGGGATACCTTCAAACCCAATTTTTTCATGGTTTTCTCGAGCGCCACCCTCGCAGGCTTCCCGGCCAGCTACATCACCGCGCTTTACGCGAAACCCGAAGACGAAAGAAAACTCATCGAACTGATGCGGCAATTTCCGAGCGTGACTGTCATCGACCTGGAAGCATCCCTGGCGCAGGTGCGTGATGTCATGGACAAGGCGTCGCTGGCCGTGCAGGCCGTATTCCTGTTCACCCTGGTTGCAGGACTCGCGGTTTTATGGGCGGCAGTGCAGTCCAGTATGCAGG
>JBFZEL010000144.1:0-6777 GCA_041306925.1 Lysobacterales bacterium | reverse complement strand
AATCAGGAGAAAAAAGAACGAGGCGCCGGTGGTGTGCATGTAACGGATCAGCCAACCCCATTCGACGTCACGCATGATGTATTCAACCGAAGCGAACGCCTCGAGCGCGGACGGCTTGTAGTGCATCGTCAGCAGAATACCGGAAAAGATCTGGATGACCAGTACCAGCAGGGCGAGCGAACCCATGTAGTACCAGAAATTGAAATTCTTCGGGGCGTAATAACCCGTCATCACCGCATTCCAGAAACTGCTTACCGGCAAACGGGCATCAAACCATTGCAAAAGTGATTTGGCCTTTTTGGACATGTTGTCTGCAACTTTAGCCATCACACCGCTCCCTTCGGACTGACGCCGATGATCAGGGTGTTATCGTCCAGATAGCTGTACGGGGGAATACGCAAATTGGACGGCGCCGGCACCCCCTTGAAGACACGGCCCGACAAATCGAACTTCGATTTGTGACAGGGGCAGTAAAATCCGCCGTTCCAGTTTTCATCAAATGGCTGGGGTCCAACCTCGGGAATCATCTGCGGCACGCAGCCCAAGTGTGTGCAATGCATATTGACTACCAGGAAATCGGGTCTCAGCGCACGCGGCTCGCCATGTATATAGGCTGGCTGCTCGGCGCTCTTCGACTCCGGATCAACCAGCTGATCACCGAATTTTGCCAGTCCATCGACCATTGCTGCGCTGCGATGCAATACACCGATCGTCTGACCACGCCACTGCACCTTCAGCAACTGGCCTTGTTTCAGCTTGAGCAGGTTGACCTCAACCGGCACGCCGATGGCCTGTGCCCTTGCACTTGGCATCCAGGACTTGATGAACGGCACGGCGGCAAAACCGACACCGACACCACCCACGACTGAAGTGGTGGCGACCAGAAACCGGCGCCGGCCCTTGTTTACGTCATCAGATGACATTGAGTTCTCCAACAGAAAAACGCCTGAGGCAAGGACTGTCGCACCTGCTCAGGATATTCAAAAAATCCATGCTTAAAGCCAGCGTTGCGGAACAGGCGGCTTTAAAAATCGCAGCAATCATCCTGTCCCTCACGTGAATTAATCAGTCATTTTACCGAATCGGATCATGCGAGACAAACGATTTGCCGATAGAATCGCCTCCACCAAGCCCGGATTTTTGTAAAAACCGGTAGCAAAATCAAATTGACGTAAAATGACCGGTATGAATCGATCCAAAACCAGGACCTCCGCAGGAAAAACCACGGCGGCATCAGTGCTGGGGTTTTTAGTCAATTCCGTGGTCGCGGGTCTGGCGCTGGCATTTGTCATCCTGTATCTGTGGCCGGATGTCAGCGAACGGTTGACCGGTCAGAAGGCAGGTGCAAACAGCGCACCCGCGGCGCCGGTATCCTATGCCGACGCGGTTGACCGCACCGCACCCTCGGTCGTCAGTATCTATACCCGGACGGTTGAATTGCAACAGGTCAGTCCAAGCATGCAGCGTCTGCTCGGTAGTGCCTACGTGTCCCGCTCACGCCAGGAAATGGGTTCGGGCGTGCTGGTCAGCGAAGATGGCTATATCCTCACCAATTACCATGTGATCAGCCAGGTGCAGAACATCAGCGTGGGTCTGTGGGACGGCCGCTTCGCCACCGCTCAAGTGGTCGGCAGCGATCCGGAGACGGACCTGGCCGTGCTCAAAATCGACCTCGGTGGCCTGCCGGCGGCGCCGTTGGCCGAGGATGCCAACGTGCGCGTGGGTGACGTGGTGCTGGCCATCGGCAACGCGTTGGGATTGAGCCACACGGTTACCATGGGCATCATCAGCGCAACCGGGCGCAACGACCTGAGATCGGTCCTCTACGAAGACTTTATCCAGACCGACGCCGCGATCAATGCCGGCAACAGCGGCGGCGCGCTGATCAATTACCGCGGCGAAGTCATCGGCATCAACACCCGGAACCTGGACCAGACGCAAGGCGCACAAAACATCGGCTTTGCAATTCCCATTGCGATGGCCAGGGATGTCATGCAGCAGATCGTCGAAAACGGCAGCGTCAGGCGCGGCTCGATCGGCGCCCTGTTCAGTGACCTGCCGCCGGCCATGCAAACCGATGGCAGTACCGCACGGCGTGGAGTACAGGTACGCGACGTCACCCGTAACGGACCGGCCTGGAACGCAGGTATCCGGCCCGGCGATATCCTGTTGAGCATCGATGGCGTCGAAGCGGATGACGCCAGGGCTTTGCTTTTGATGATCGCCCAGCGTCCACCGGGCAGCAGGGTCGAATTCCACGTTCGGCGCAATTCAGAGGTCTTTGATACCTACGCAACCCTGATTCAGCAACCGCCATTACGCTAGCATCGTGCTACCATATCAGAGAAAGATCGCTTCACTGACAGACTGGGACAAACAAACCGATTAAACTCACTGCGCCCGGATACAAGGGCGGCCCCCACCCAAATCATCACAACCTGAATTGCATACATCATGGGTTTTGGAAATATTCAAAGGGTCATCGGTTTTCTCATCGCGGCTTCGAGCCTGATGATGGTTCCGCCGCTGCTCGTATCACTGTATTACGGTGACGGCACGCATATGCTCTTCCTCGAAAGCGCGGCGATTTTCCTGCTGGCGGGTATGTTTATTTTCATACCCGTCAGACACCACAAGCAGGAGTTACGGCTGCGCGACGGCTTCCTGGTCGTCACCTGCGCATGGCTGGCAGTGGTGCTGGTAGGCGCTTTGCCATACCTCCTATTGAGCTCGCCTGAATTATCCGTCGTGGACGCCGTGTTCGAATCGATGTCCGGTTATACCACCACCGGCGCGACGATTATCACCGATGTTGACGCCCTGCCGCGCGCCGTCAATTACTACCGCATGCAGACACATTGGGTGGGTGGCATGGGCATCATCGTGCTGGCGGTTGCCATCCTGCCGATGTTGCGCATCGGCGGCATGCAGTTATTCAGGGCGGAAACGCCCGGGCCGATGAAGGACGCCAAGCTGACACCACGCATCACCGAGACGGCCAAGGCCCTCTGGCTGATTTACCTGAGCATTACCGTCGTCTGTGCCGCCGCCTATAAAATGGGGGGCATGGACCTGTTCGACGCCATCTGTCACTCCTTTAGCACCATCGCGAGCGGCGGTTTTTCCACCCATAATGATAGTTTTATGTACTGGAACAGCCCTGCGCTGGAGGCGATAGCCGTGTTTTTCATGTTCATGGCCGGGATAAATTTCTCGCTGCACTTTATCGCCTGGCGCAGGGCCAGCATGCAGTCCTATTTCATCGACAGCGAACTCAAGGCCTATGCTTCGCTGCTGGTCGCATTCATTATCCTGGCAACCTTCGCGCTGTACCTTACCAATACCTTCGACGGCTTTGCCACGTCATTTCGCCACGCGGTGTTCAACGTCGTATCGGTCATGACGACCACCGGCTTCACGACCGAGCCGTTTTACACCTGGCCGAGCTTCGTGGCTTTGCTGCTGATTTTTGTCGCGTTCATCGGCGGTTGTGCCGGCAGCACTTCCGGCGGCATGAAAGTCATCCGCGTCGTCCTGTTGAAGCAACAGGCGCTGCGCGAAATCCGCCGCCTGATACACCCGCGCGCCGTGATTCCGGTGAAATACGAAGGCCGGCCGACTTCGGCGACCGTCATGGACGCTGTATGGGGGTTCTTTTTCCTGTTCATCGCCAGTTTCGCGATCATGACCATGCTTCTGACCGCCACCGGTCTCGACCTGGTCACGTCCTTTTCGACCGTGATCGCCTGTATCGCCAATATGGGTCCCGCGCTGGGAGAAGCCGGTCTGAACTATGCTTCGCTGAATGACCCAGCCAAGATGATCCTGTGTTTCGCAATGCTGCTGGGCCGTCTGGAAATATACACCCTGCTGGTCCTGATGATGCCGGAGTTCTGGCACGCCTGAAGGCAGTGGCAGGATCGTCAAACAGGCAGCCGCGCCGGTTTGGGTTGTTGTCGCAATGTTTTGCCGGGCTTATCGATTCAGCAGAAGCCGGGAGCGGCGTGGCTGCCGCTCCCGGGTGTATTCATTCCTGCTTGCCCCGCAGCTTGTAGGTTTTCTTCGCCCGCGGTTCGAAAGCCTTGGGCGGGTTGATTTTCAGTGCGGTGCTGTCCACCTTGTCGCCGATACTGACGCGGACGGTGTAATCACCCGGGATGGCATACAGTTCCTGACCCAGCCGTACTGACTCCGCATAGGGTGTGCTGGCGAGACTGAAGCTCTCGTCCTGCTTGTCGTCAGCGTCTTTCCTGGCCTTTTCCAAGCCGGTTTTTTCTGCCGCGAGGGCCAGTTCCTTCTCGACTCTAAGATCCCAATCTAAACTGTTCATACCGCGGACCGTTGCATTGCTCAAACGGCGCACGACGGCATCGTTGCTGTCAAGGATCTCGATCGTCGCCGTAGCAGTGCTGTTGCTCCAGTACTTGAGCGTTGACTTGGGCGCCTCGTCGGGCCGGTAATACCAGCGCGAGCGCTCGCTGCGCCAACCACGGCTGGCCGTGACTTCATCGATATAAAACACCTTGAGCGCGGTATCAGTGCCGGCGTCCACCAGGTCCTGTATTGGCAGCACGTCGACGATCCAGATGCTGCGTCCGTGGGTGCCGGCGACCAGTTCGCGCTCACGCGGGTGCACCACCAGGTCGTGCACCGGCACATTCGGCAGACCACCCTGCAACGCCGACCAGGAATCACCGCGGTCGGTGGAGACATACACGCCGCGATCCGTGCCCACGTACAGGATATTCTCCATCAACGGATCTTCGCGAATCACGTTGACCGCTTCCGCCGGCAGACCCTTGCTGATGTCTGCAAAAGACTTGCCGAGATTGTCGGTGCGGTAAACGTAGGCGCGGATATCGTCATCCCGATAACCATTGAGCGCGACATAGGCGCGTTCGCGCGCGTGGCTGGAAGCCTCGACCCGGCTGACCCAGCGGTCTCCCGGCAGATTACCGGACACATCCTGCCAGCGCACACCGCTGCTGTCGGTCACCCATACCTGTCCGTCATCGGTGCCGGCCCAGATCAGGCCGAACTGCAGGCTTGATTCGGACAGTGTTGTCAAACTGGCGAAGGGCACGTTGCCGCGGTTTTTCGAAACGCTCAAGTCCCCGCTGATGGCCGTCCAGGTCTCACCCTGGTCCATCGAGCGGTAGAGGATATTGGTGCCGAAATAAACCACGTCGGCGTTGTGCGGCGAGAGGATCACCGGTGTATTCCAGTTGTAACGCAGCGCCGGGTCACCAAAGGCGCGGCGCGGCCGGACCTCGCGGGAGCCGCCGCCTGCACTGAACCGGTCGTAATAACCGAATTGCGAACCGGAATAGACGGTGGTGTTGTCGCGCGGGTCCACCGCCACGTACATGCCGTCACCGCCGTTGATGAATTCGCAGTTGTCGCCGGTCTCCCAGCGATCGGTCGAGGCACACCTCATGGTGCCGTTGTCCTGCAGACCGCCATAGACATTGTAGGGTTCGGCCATGTCGTAGTTGACCGTGTAGAACTGCCCCAGCGGTTGGGCGTCCACCTTGACCCAGGTCTGGCCGCCGTCGTAACTCACATCGGCGCCGCCGTCGTTGCCGATCAGCAGGTGCTCGGGATGTTCGGGATTGATCCACATCGCCTGGTTGTCGACGTGCGCGTCGCGGCCCTGGACCGAGAACCAGGTCTTGCCGCCGTCGTCGGACTTGACCATTGGCACACCGAGCACGTAGACCTGCTCCACATTGGTTGGCGAAACCCGGATCTCTCCAAAATAATAGCCATAGGAGTAGACCACCTCATCCAACGGTCCGTCATGCGTCAATTTCCAGCTGGCGCCGGCGTCGTCGGAGCGCCACACCTGCAATCCGACAATATCGGTCTCGAACAAATTGGCATTGGCATCACCGAGTTCATTGAGGATGTCCTGGATGCTGACCTTGCCGGTCTTGACCCAATCGATCAGTTTTTCGGCATCGATGCTGACATCAAAGTCGGAATTACGGATAAAGCTCTCAATCTCGTCCTTGTCCTGGGCGAGGAATTCGTCCTTGCTCATGCGCCGCAGGCGCTTGGCGTTGAGCGGGCGGTCACCCAGTTGCCACTGGTCCTCGGGCAGCGGTTGCTGGTTGTCGATACTGGCATAGATGGTAGCGGGGCTGGCCGCGCTGACCGCCAGGCCGATACGCCCGACAAATTCACCGCTGGGCAGACCGCCTGCCAGTTTTGACCAGTTCTCGCCACCATCAACGGACTTGTAGATGGCCGAACCATTGCCACCCTCGCTGAAATCCCAGGGCCGGCGCTTGCGCTCCCAGGCCGCCGCGTACAGCGTTTTGGTATCACCGGGCTTGAACACCAGGTCGATCATACCGGTCCATTCATCACCCGCGAGCACCTGCCGCCAGTTTTTCCCGCCATCGGTACTGCGAAAGACACCGCGCTGTCCGCCGGGCGTATACAGTTTGCCTTGGGCAGCCACATAGATCGTGTCCGAATCGTTCGGGTCAATCAGGATGTGGCCAATACGGTCGCTATCGCCGAGCCCCATGTGGACCCAGTTCTGACCACCGTCATCGGAGCGGTAAACACCCATGCCACCGTACGACGAACGCGATGAATTGTTCTCACCGGTACCCACCCACACGGTTTCCGGGTGGTTCGGATCGACCGCGATGGCACCCATGATCATGCTGGGCTGATGATCGAACAGTGGCAAAAAAGTGTGACCGTTGTTAGTGGTTTTCCACAAACCGCCGGAGGCATATGCCGCGTAAAAGGTGTAGGGCTGAC
>JBFZEL010000143.1:0-4317 GCA_041306925.1 Lysobacterales bacterium | reverse complement strand
ACTGCCAGCAGTCGGGTCCATCCACGTGGTGCCACCCGGGAAACGCTGTCCAAGCCCGTTTCAGCGAATCTATTGCTGTGTACCATCGCCATGTTTTTAGGCCTTTATCCAATAATTTAATGAAAGATCGGACAAATCTGGCTGAACCGCATTGGTGATGTCTTTAGACGTTGAAGCGGATGTTGGCGAATGTCCGTTAGCTGCGATGACGCCATAGCGGTCCAGGCACGACCGACCACTTCTGCAAGCAGCCCGACCGGCGTGTGACGAAACTTTTCTCATGGCCAGTGGCTCTTCCTGGCCAGCTACGGCTGCGGGTGCGGCGAGCTTGCCACTTCCGCGGCACGATCCCGCTGCCCACGCGTCCACCGTACCGGGTTGTTCGCCGATCACGCTGCGCGCGCTCGGTGCAATCGGGTCGACGCGGGAGTAATTGTTGTAAACGTCCATACTTTCATAAGAGGCATGCAGATGTCGCGGTTGGGGGCAATGCGTCTGATTTGCCAAAAAGTACGGCAAATATCCTAGCCGCTATGTACGCTGTCGCACATAGCTCAGTGTTGCGCGCGATCTCACCAGGGATCGAGGCGAAACCAGGGCTCGTTTCAACCGAGGCAGCAACGCTAAGTTCAAGTCTTCAGCTACGTTCGAGCAGAATGAAAGCTGCAAAGGAAAGGCCTGTGCCCCTGCAGCGTCTCAAGCCGTCACAACCGCCCGGTCAACAGCAGCACGATGATGATGATCACGATCAAACCCAATCCGCCACTGGGGCCATAGCCCCAGTTTTTGCTATGTGACCAGGTCGGAATGGCGCCGACCAGCATCAGGATCAGGACGATCAGAAGTATGGTTCCCAACATGAAATGCTCCTCAAGAAAGGGTGAATGGATTCAGTTCGCTGGCGCAGCAGCCTCGGCGGGCACCACGATCACCGTGGTGCCGTCGCCGGTCTCGCCGGTTTCACCCTGGACACCCTCGCTGCCCTGATAGCCGGTTGCTCCCTGGCTGCCGGTGGCGCCCTGCGGACCCGCGGGTCCGGGCACCGCGACGGGCGTGGCCGGCACATTGACCACGGTCGGCCGGTCGCAAGCGGCCAGGCTCAGCGTTGCGAGCAGTGCGGAAATCAGTAGCGTGCGGTTCATGGTGAATCCTTTGTCAACGGAAAAAGATGGCGCGAACGGCTTCGAGCCACCCGCGAGAAAACCGGCTCGGCTTGGGATGTCGCGCTCGGTAGGTCACCAGCGTAGGCGAATGTCACGCATGCTTCAGTGCGCTGGCGAACATAAGAGCAATCGATTGCGTAGGATCGCCCATGTTCGGGCTATGTATGGTCCTGAACAGACGCACAGCTCAATGAGCGTTCTAATGATCGTCCGGTTGTGTCTCGCGCCAGGATCGAAACAACTTCTTACAGGAAAAATCATCAACGAAGACCCTGTTCAGAGTCGCGTAGGAGGTTGCCGGCTTGGCATCTGAAATTCCCGTCGTGGCCATCGCCCCATGCCGTCTTATGTCTTCCACCGCACAGACTGTGCCTGGCCATGTGGTTAACCTTGAAGCTGTATCCCGTATCCATGCTGTCTCCCATGCAGCCGATCGCTGCGCGAGGCGCACTACTGCCTGCAGGCCTGTTGCGATGAGGGATGCTCGATTGGCTATTTCGCCAATCTGGTTCGGAACCGAAGGAGTTTTATATGAACTGGAACATCGTTGAAGGCAACTGGAAACAGTTCAAGGGCGAGGTAAAGGCGCAGTGGGGCAGGCTCACCGACGATCACCTGGACGTGATTGCAGGAAAGCGCACTCAACTGGCGGGCAAGATACAGGAAGCCTACGGCATGACGAAAGACGAAGCTGAACAGCAGATCAAGCGCTTTGAACTGCGCAACGCGAGCGAGCGTCCAAAGATCGAGCAGTCAAAATCATGAGCGCCGCCAATCGTGCGCCAGTGGCTGACTAAATGATGCCAAATTATGCTGGCTATTCCTCTCCTGGATGCGGATGCGCTTGTCCACGCTGCCAAGGTTCTTCATACCGAGTGCCGCGTCGGTTGGTCGATTTGCTCCTGAGCATGTTCATGAGAGTCAATCGCTACCACTGCCGCGCGATGGACTGTGGTTGGGAGGGGAATCTTCGCGAAAAGCGGCATCCCTTGTTGGTACGGGGGCCGGGGTGAGCCGCATGACGATGGAAATGGTACATCGGGCCCTTACCACGCCTCTGCAGTGATTCGGGCCTGATCGTTCCAGCCGTCATCGCGTCAATTTTTCCACGCGTCAAGCAAGACCTCTCTCAGCAGGAAAACCAATATGAAACGTATTCCTTTCACAGCAGCCCCGGCCGTCGCCAGCGCCCCGGCACTGGCGGCCGACGTCAGGGTGTCGATCGGCATCGGCCAGCCCGACTTCTACGGCCAGATCGACAGCGGCGGCTTTCCGCCACCGCAAATGACCTACAGTGCGCCGCGCGTGTATATCAATCAGCGATGTACCGCCCGCCTATCTACATGAACGTCCCCCGGGTCTCGCCAAAGTCTGGCGCAAACACGGCAATGATCAGGGCAAGGGTCGTGGTCACCAAGGCCAAGCGGTCACCGTGATTCCGGCTCAACCCTCGACCATGGCGCGAGGAGATAACCCCATGAACGTCACCCCCACCACCGTACTGCTCATCGAAGACGACCCCGCCGATGCCAGGCTGATCCAAGGTGCGCTGGCGGGCACCGGAAACAGCCCGTTTCGGGTTGAATGGGTGAGGCAGCTTTCCGATGCACTCGAACGGCTGGGGGCGGAGGGTTTCGAGGTGATCCTGCTCGACCTTTCGCTGCCCGACAGCCAGGGCCTGGCAGCGTTCGACCAGGTGTTCCTGGCTGCTCCCGACGCCCTCATCCTGGTCCTCAGCGGACTGACGGATGAAGAAACCGCACGCCAGGCCGTTGAGCGCGGTGCGCATGACTATTTCGCCAAAGGCCACGTCGAAGCCCACTGGCTGCCGCGTGCCCTGCGCTACGTCATCGAGCGCAAGGCGACCCGGGCCGCGCTGCAGACCAGCGAGGCGCGCTTTCGTGCGATGAGCGATGCCTCGCCGCTGGGGATTTTCGTCTCCGATGCAGCGGGAAGCTGCATCTATACCAACCCCGCGTATCACACCATATCGGGGCTGACCCTTGAGCAGACCCTGGGAACGAACTGGAGCATGGCGATCCACCCGGAGGATCGCGAACGTGTCCTTGCCGAGTGGCGAATCGCAGCGCGGGATCAGGCATCTTTCCAGACGGAGTTCCGTTTTCTGCAGGGAGACCAGAGTATCGTCTGGACACGCGTCAACAGTGCCGCCATGCTCGATGGCAAGAAACGGTTCGGTCTGGTGCAAACGGTCGAGGACATCACTGAGCGCAAATCGGCGGAGTTCGTGTTGCGCGCTTCGGAAGAGGCCCTGTTCGTGGAAAAGGAGCGCGCCCAGGTCACGCTCAACTCCATCGGCGACGCCGTGCTGACCACCGATCTTGCGGGAAACGTGACCTATCTGAATCTGGTGGCGGAGACGATGACCGGCTGGTCGCATGAGGAGGCGCTGGGCCGGCCGATTTCAGAGGTATTCAATATCCTCGACGGTACGACACGCCTGGTCGCTGAGAATCCGGTGCTGCGCGCCATCGCGGAGGACCGGACGGTTGGACTGGCCACGGATAGTGTGCTGATCCGCCGCGACGGATTCGAATCCCCAATCGAGGACTCCGCCGCCCCCATCCACAACCGGGACGGCCGGGTCGACGGTGGGGTGATCGTGTTTCACGACGTCAGCCAGTCGCGCGCCATGGCGCTGGAAATGGCCCATCTGGCCCAGCACGACTTTCTGACCGGCCTGCCCAATCGACTGCTGCTGACAGAACGGTTTTCCCACGCCATCGGGCTGGCCCAGCGGCACGACAAGCAGGTCGGGCTGCTGTTCCTCGATCTGGATAACTTCAAACATATCAACGACTCGCTCGGGCATGCGCTCGGCGATCAACTGCTGCAGTCAGTTGCGAATCGCCTGGTGGCCTGTGTGCGCAACACAGACATGGTATGCCGCCAGGGCGGAGACGAGTTCGTGATCCTGCTGGAGGAAATCGGGCAGCCGCAGGATGCGGCCCACGTTGCGGAAACCCTGCGCGCCGCGCTCGAGGTCCCGCATCTGATCAGCGGACACGAACTCCATATCAGCCTGAGCATCGGCATCAGCATCTTTCCGGATGACGGCACCGATGTGGATGCCCTGATGCAGAACGCCGACACCGCGATGTATCACGCCAAGGCGAGCGGCCGCAACAACTAC
>JBFZEL010000142.1:0-3126 GCA_041306925.1 Lysobacterales bacterium | reverse complement strand
CATCACCTGAGAAAATCTCCTCGTGGGCACTTACGATGTCACACTGTATTGTCTTGGTCATATTTCCGGTCCCTTAAAAAGACGCCGAAAAGAGGCTGCTTAAGCCGCCTCTTTCTTGGCCATGGCGGCGCCCTTGGCGACCGCTTCTTCGATACCGCCGACCATGTAAAAGGCCTGCTCGGGGAGGTGATCGTATTCACCTGCAACAATGCCCTTGAATGCGCGGATGGTATCTTTAAGGGTCACGTACTTACCGGCGGAACCCGTGAAGGTCTCGGCAACGAAGAAAGGCTGGGACAGGAAGCGCTGAACCTTGCGCGCACGCGCCACGACCTTCTTGTCCTCTTCTGAAAGTTCGTCCATACCAAGGATGGCGATGATGTCCTTGAGCTCTTTGTAACGCTGCAACACACCCTGCACGGAGCGGGCTACATCGTAGTGCTCCCTGCCGATCAGGTTTGGATCGAGCAGGCGCGAGGTTGAATCCAGCGGATCCACCGCCGGGTAAATACCCTGTTCCGCGACAGAGCGGGCAAGCACCAAAGTCGCGTCAAGATGTGCAAAGGTGGTCGCCGGCGACGGATCGGTCAAGTCATCCGCGGGCACGTACACCGCCTGGAAGGAGGTGATCGAGCCGGTCTTGGTGGTGGTGATGCGCTCCTGCAACAGACCCATTTCCAGCGCCAGTGTCGGCTGGTAACCCACCGCTGAAGGCATACGTCCCAGCAGCGCGGATACTTCCGTTCCGGCGAGGGTGTAACGGTAAATGTTGTCGATGAACATCAACACGTCATTGCCCTGGTCCCGGAACTCTTCGGCCATGGTCAGACCGGTCAGCGCAACACGCAGGCGGTTGCCCGGCGGTTCGTTCATCTGGCCGTATACCAGCGATACCTTGCCCAATACGTTGGCCTCCTTCATCTCGTGGTAGAAGTCATTGCCCTCGCGGGTACGCTCACCAACGCCGGCAAAAACCGAGAAACCCGAGTGCTCGATGGCGATATTGCGGATCAGTTCCATCAGGGTTACCGTCTTGCCCACACCGGCGCCGCCAAACAGGCCGACCTTGCCACCCTTGGCGATCGGCATGATCAGGTCGATGACCTTGATACCGGTTTCCAGCACGTCGTTGCCACCGGCCTGGTCTTCGTATGAAGGCGGCTTGCGGTGGATTGGCATGCGCTTTTCTTCACCGATCGGTCCGGCTTCATCGATCGGCCGTCCGAGTACGTCCATGACGCGACCGAGGGTCTTTTCACCCACCGGAACCCTGATGGCGTCACCGGTATTGGTGACCGGGATACCCCGCTTCAGACCGTCGGTGGACCCGAGAGCAATGGTACGCACCACGCCGTCGCCCAGTTGTTGTTGTACTTCCAGCGTGATGTCGGTGTTATCGACGGTCAGTGCATTGAACACGCGGGGCATGGCATTGCGTGGGAACTCCACGTCAACAACGGCACCGATTACCTGAACAATTGATCCAGCACTCATAAAACTCGCTCCACTCTCTTGGTGAGATGTGACCTTTGGGATGCAAATAAAGCCGGGTCCCGCCTGGTGCACAAATAAATAATGTTCTGTCTAAAAACTGCCGCGCTAAACCGCCGCTGCGCCGCCAACGATCTCCGAGATTTCCTGCGTGATGGCTGCCTGGCGGGTCTTGTTATAGGCCAGCTTCAGTTCATCGATCAGATCACCGGCGTTATCCGTAGCGTTCTTCATCGCCAACATGCGCGCAGCGTGCTCTGACGCGAGGTTTTCCAGTACCGCCTGGTAAATCAGCGCTTCGATATAACGTATGGCAACCTCGTCCAGCAGCGTCTGGGCATCGGGTTCGTAGATGTAATCCCAAATTTCACCCATCTCGGTATCATCCGACGGCGGCAATGGCAGCATCTGCACGATCGTCGGTTCCTGTGTCATCGTGTTGATGAACAGGTTGGTGACGATAAAAAGACGTTGTATGCCATTGTCACGGTAAGCTTCGACCATGATGCGGATCGCACCGATCAGGTCTTCGATCTTGGGTGATTCACCCAGCCCGCTGACATGACCCATGATCTCGACATCGATATTCTTGAAAAAGGCCGATGCTTTTTTGCCAAGCGTCACCAGCGCGACGTCCACGTCCCTGGCCTTCCACTCTGACATGTCTTTGAGGGTCATCCTGAACAGGTTATTGTTGAGCCCGCCACACAGACCGCGGTCCGTGGAGACGATGATATAACCGACCTTCTCTACCTTGTCATATTCAACTGTGAACGGGTGACGTATTTCCGGATTGGCCTTGGCGAGATGCCCGGAGATACGACGCATCATACGCACATAGGGACGCGTGGCCCTCATCAGGGCCTGTGACTTTTTAATTTTACTGGCAGAAACCGTTTCCAGCGCGGCGGTCACCTTCCTGGTGTTGCCGATGCTCCGGATCTTGCTTGTAATTTCCTTTCCACCTGCCATTATTGGCTTGCTCCTTCGGTTGAACGGGTTCTGTTACCAGGAACCGGTTGCCTTGAAATCTTTCAAGGCTGCGTCCAGTTTCGACTCAACCTCGTCGTTCCAGTCACCGCCATCCAGAACGGCTAGCAGGCCGGCTTGTGCACTTGCCATGTACTCGAGCAAAGCGCGCTCGAACGCGTTGATCTTGGGCAGTTCAACATCATCGAGGTAACCACGGTCTGCCGAAAACAGCGAGACCGCCATGTTGCCAACGGACATCGGGCTATATTGAGATTGTTTCATCAGTTCGGTTACGCGTTGACCGCGGTCCAGTTGCTTGCGGGTCGCATCGTCCAGGTCGGAGGCGAACTGCGCAAAAGCCGCCAGTTCGCGGTACTGGGACAGGGCCAGGCGCACACCGCCACCCAGCTTCTTGATGACCTTGGTCTGCGCGGCACCGCCCACGCGTGAAACCGACAGACCGGCATGCACGGCCGGACGGGTGCCGGCGTTGAACATGTCGGTTTCGAGGAATATCTGACCGTCGGTAATCGAGATCACGTTGGTCGGTACGAACGCGGATACGTCACCGGCCTGGGTTTCAATGATTGGCAGGGCGGTCAGCGAACCGGTTTTGCCGGTCACTTTGCCCTCGGTGAACTTTTCCACGTAGGCCACGCTGAC
>JBFZEL010000141.1:0-3362 GCA_041306925.1 Lysobacterales bacterium | reverse complement strand
CGGCCATGCTCCAGCAGCTTATGCAGATGATCCAGGCCGGGATGCTGCCCATGCCCACGGCCACGGGCGAACCAACCGGGCAGCCCAACGTCACCGACATGCAGGCGCTCAGTGGCGGCGCCATCGAGCCGCAGATGGACGATCTCGCCCCCGGTGTGCCGCGGGCGCGGATGCCGGGCGGCTTCTGAGTGGGTGTCAATAGCTTGCCGTCAACCTGCGCTATACTGCGCACATCACCAGACAGGAGGTCACATGAAACAAGCCTTTGCTGTGGCGCCCGGCGCGATCTGGGCCGCGATCATCCTTGGGTTGAGCCTGGGTGCGGTTTGGCTCAATGACTATCTGGGCAACGTTGTGCCGGCGTGGTTGCCGCCCCTGATCCTGGGGGTCATCGTGCCGGTACTCAAAGTCTTCGCCACCAACACGCCGCCCGCCACGCGTACCATGAGCGGTGAAGTCGCTACGCCGGCGCGCTCCAAGTTGAGCCGCTTTCTCTGGTAGGAGAATCACGCATGGCAAAGAAGAATCTGCCGCCCTGGCTGAAAGAGAAGCAGGCCGAGAAGGACGAACCCGAGACGGTGAAGAAGTCACCGGCGAAGAAGAAGTCACCGCCCAAGCCGAAACCGAAGGGCAAGGGCTGCTAGATGAGTTTCCGGCTCTGCCCCAACGCGCCGCACGGCCCGCGCGATTGTGGCATGGTCGCCGTGCAGGTCGATGCGGCCGGCAACCGCTGGACCTGCACGACCTGTTTCGAGAAGGTGAAAGATGGCAAAGCGGAAAGCCCAACCGACCCCGAGCACCCCGCCCCTGCGCAAGCGGCCCGGTTCGTTGAAGCAACAGGCTGAGGCTGCGGGCTTGGACGTGAATGTGTATGTGCAGCAGGTGCTCCGTCCCACTAAGGACCAATCCTGATGCCGAAGCTGACGGTCGGCTCCCAGATGCAGCAGCGCCTGCAAAGCATCAATACCACGGTCGGCGCGCGCCTGGATCAGTTGAGCGACCACTTCCCCGAGCAAAAAGAAAAACTGCCCTTCACGGAGTACCTGGCCCGCGCCTCGCAGCGCGCGCAAGCCGACCCCGAGTTCCGGCAGCAGTTCCAGCAGGCCATGCAACAGTATCGCATGGCAAGTGAGGTATTGCGTCATGGCCCAAGCAAGTGACACCACCACGACCACGAAGAAGAAAAAGGTCGTCACGCCACCTATGAGTATCAGTGACCGGGTGCGGGCAGCGCAAAAGAAGCCCCTCAGTTCCAAGCCCAAGCCCAAGCCCGTGACCAAGGCGCCGACCAAACCCAATCCGGGGCAGAGTGGTATGGTCACGCCGCCCGCTCCGCTCAATACGGGCGGGGGCGGGGGGGGCGGCGGTAGCGCACGCAAGGGTGGCGGCGCCAAGCTGTTAGCCCCCCTGCCGTCTACTGCCACGCCGACACGTGTGCAGACGCGCACCCCGGTTGCGCCGGCGACCCCGAGTACGGGTTACAATCCGCTGCGCACATTGGCGCAGAACTGGAACGTGGGCGCTAACTTGCAACGCCTAACGGGTGCTGCCACGCCGACCGCCACGGCTACACCCGGCTTGCGCAATGTTCCGCCGTTGGCGCCGCCCCCGGCCGCGCCCCGCGCGTATCTTGGTGAGCGTCCCATGACCGGCGACGGCAACCAACCGGCGCAGCAATTCACTTGGAACACGCCCACGCCCGCACCCGCGCAAACATTGGTGCGTGGCGGTGCGACCGTGCCGCCCAACTTTTCCGACCTGGGCCGCGCCGGAGCCGGTATGGCCGTGGGTGGCAACGGTATCCCGGCACCGGCCACCCAACCGCCGTGGGTGCGCGGCGCCACGCAAGGGGCCATAACGGCCGGCCTCGCCTCTGCCACACAAAACACGCCCCTGCCCGGGCAGGCGGTCATGCCACCGACTGCCGGCGCGGGCGCCACTGGCGGCGGTGCGTCCTATGGCGTGCCGCCAGGGGTTGATCCGGTCTGGTACAAGCAGTTCACCGACGAGCACGGCGGCCAAACGCCGGAGGAGGTCTACAAGTATTCCGACGATCCGCTGGGGCAGGCGCTTTGGGACAAGGCCTGGGGCGACCAGTTTAAGGCCGGCAACTACCGGGAGCCGACCCAGGAGGATTGGAACCAGACCTACGGCCAGCGTTACGGCATGTACTCCCGCGGTCAGAACATCTACGGTCAGGGCGGCATGGGTGGTTACGGCGGCGGTGGGGGCGGCGGCGCACCCGCACCCGCACCGGCGCCCGCAGCTTCGACCATCCCCCAACTGTATCAGGCCGGTTTCAACCTGGCCTTTGGTGTGCCGGGCAGCAGCTACTACACCCCGGAGCGCGGCGGCGAAAAGCAGATGCAGGCGGACTACTACGCCTTGCATGACATTTTCCAGAATGCGCTGGGCCGGCCCGTCGATCCGGGTGAGTGGGAGCGCATTTGGCGTGATCTGCTCGCCTACAAGGCCGGTCGCGGCAATCAAGCCGCGCCGCTCTCGATGGCCGAGGTCTACGGCTTTGCCAACCGCATTACCAAACGTCCGCCGCAACCGCCCGAAATCAGCAACCTGAACCTCAGCGAGATGTGAGCATGGCGCAGATCAACTACGGTGGTGTGCCGTTTCCGGCCCTGTCGATCAGCGACCGCGTCCGCAAGGCGCAAGAAGAACGGCAACGGCAGGAACAACGGACGCCCACGCCGCCGCGGCCCCCTGCGCCAGCGGGCCGTAACGTCAGCATCAGCGACCGCGTGCGCGCCCAGCAGGCGGCGCAGCGCGCGGCGCAAGAGGCTGCGGGCGGTGCGCGGAGTGGGGGTCGCACCGTTACCCCGCCACCCCCGCCGAATCTCTCCGCCATGCGGCAGGTCAACGCGCCGGAGCCACAGACTGCCGCGCGGCCCTACCTGCCCCTGATCGTCCAACCCACCGCCACCCGCCCCGCGCCGCCGCCGAATCTGGCGCCCATGCGGCAAGTCAATGCGCCGCTGCCGCCGCCGACCTTGCCCCTCGTGACGCCGCAAGGCACCCGGGAAGACAATCTACCGGGTCTCGTCGCCACGCCGGCCAACGCCGGTTTTGCTAACCCGGCCGGCAATGCGGCAATGGTCGCCCAGGTACTGAGCAACACCCTGCAACGCTACACGCCGTCAACGGGGGTCGGTGACTGGCTCAATCGCTACTGGCCCAAGATTGCGGAGGAGTTCAATCGGGAACGCATCAACGCGCCAACCTTGGCCGAGGCGGAGCGCGCCGGGCGCGAAGTGCCCACGCCCCCCGCCCTCCGCCCGCGTCCGGTGACGCCTGATCTGGGCGGCGCCGTTCAAGCGCTGGGTCAGTTGGGCCGCGCCACGGGCAGC
>JBFZEL010000140.1:0-4975 GCA_041306925.1 Lysobacterales bacterium | reverse complement strand
ACTGCCGCTGACATCGTCAAGTCCATCTGAGGCCAGCACAGCACCCTGCAAGTGATTGGCGTTCAGGGTGTCCTCACAGGCTTTGAGGGCCAAAGCACTGGTATCGAGAAAGGTGACGCGCGCGCCTGCGTGTTGCGCGGCGATACAGGACCCGATGACACCTGCACCACAGGCAAAATCGAGTACGTCCCCGTGCAATTGCATATCCGCCAGGGCGCTTAAAAGCAGGGCGGTGCCCCCGTCGAGACGCCCATGTGCGAACACGCCCGGATAGGAAAGTACGCTGATCCGGGTGCCACCACAGTCCAGCAGCCATTGTTCGCGGTAATCCAGCGGCTCGAATGGTTGATGCTGCAATTGCGCGCGTGCCTCGAGCAGACCGCAATGGCGCGCGTTATCCAGTTTTCTGACCTGTCCGAAATGCAATTGCAGCAGTTTGCCCGCAGATTTGATGCCGGCCTTGTTCTCACCGGCCAGCCACAGCACACCGCCCTCGGCCAGCAGCGAGGCCGCACAATCCAGCAGCATCTCCAGCAGTGCTTTTTGACGGGGCAGGTTCATGATGATCCAGTCGTACTTTTCTTCGCTGCCTGCGGGGAAAGCGGAGAAATCAACCTCGGCACCGGTCTGCTGCAGGAAGGTGAACGCGGCGTAATCCTGGCAGAACAGCTTCAAAGAGTCGCACCGGGCCCGCATCGAATACCAGCAGTCATCAGGCTCCGGGTTGATCCACAGGGCCGAACCGCCAGTCTTATGCTGCCCGAGGTTTTTCGCGATGATCTGGCTGACGGCAAACACTTGGTTCAGACGGTTTCTTCACACAGGTAACCGCTCAGGTCATGTTCACCGGCGTCGGTAATTTCCACATCAGCCAGGTCGCCGGCCCGCAGATGCTGACCGTCCAGCACATAAACCTGCCCGTCAATTTCCGGCGCGTCGGCGAAACTGCGGGCAATCGCACCGTTTTCGTCAACCGCGTCGATGAGCACCTGCTGCACGCTGCCAATTTTTGCCTGCAGGCGGTCACGGCTGATTTCAGCCTGTAACTGCATGAAGACCTGTTCGCGATGCGCCATCACCTCGGCCGGCACCGGGTCAGGCAGGTCGTTGGCCCGCGCGCCCTTGACCGGCGAATACTGGAAACAACCGACGCGGTCGAGTTGGGCCTCGTTAATAAAGTCCAGCAACTGTTCGAAATCAGCATCGGTTTCACCCGGGAAGCCGACGATGAAGGTGCTGCGCAGGGTGATATCGGGGCAAATTTCACGCCACTTCCTGATCCGGGTCAAAGCGTTTTCGGCCGCCGCAGGGCGCTTCATCAACTTGAGAATACGCGCACTGCCATGTTGCAGTGGTATGTCGAGGTAGGGCAGCACCAGGCCTTCGGCCATCAGGGGTATCAGTTCGTCAACGTGGGGATAGGGATACACGTAATGCAACCTGACCCAGGCGCCCAGGCTGCCCAGTTCCCGGCATAGCTCGGTGAGCCGGCTTTTAACCGGTCTGCCGCCCCAGAAATCAGGGCGATATTTCAGATCGGCGCCGTAAGCGGACGTATCCTGGGAGATGACCAGCAATTCCCTGACCCCCGCCCTGACCAGTTTCTCGGCCTCCCTGAGCACGTCTCCGGCGGGTCTGCTATCCAGTTTCCCGCGCATCGACGGGATGATGCAGAACGTACACTTGTGATTGCAGCCCTCAGAGATTTTCAGATAAGCGTAGTGCCTGGGTGTCAGTTTGATGCCCTGCGGCGGCACCAGGTCGACAAACGGGTCATGCTGTTTGTCAAAGGGTGCAAACTGGTGGACGGCACCGACCACCCGTTCGTATTGCTGCGGGCCGCTCACGGACAGGACCGCGGGGTGCAGTTCGCGTATCTCTTTCTCGTTGACCCCCATGCATCCCGTGACGATCACCCGGCCGTTTTCATTCAGGGCCTCGCCGATGGCGTGCAGGGACTCGGCCCGTGCGCTGTCAATGAAACCGCAGGTATTGACCACCACGACGTCGGCACCGGCGTAGCTGGCAGCGATCTCGTAACCATCGATCCTGAGCTGGGTCAGGATGCGTTCGGAGTCGACCAGCGCCTTGGGGCAGCCAAGACTTACAAAGCCTACCTTGGGGTTACTCACGGTCGTTATGCATCCTTGTTATCCGGGTCGAAAACAGCCATTTCACCGGCTGATGTCAGAAGCGGAAGTATATCCCAGGACTTGTGCGTGTGTTCACAGGTCCTGACTATTTTAGTCAGCGGGGGATGTGATGGTAAAGGTGTGGGTTTTGCCCTCCCATGGAAGGTAAAAGCTGCTGCCGCGTTCCGGCATCACGGTCTTCAAGGTGCGCTCTTTCATGTCGCGTTTGATACCCATCACGAGTTCATCACCGGAGTCGAGGCCACGTAGCGCACGCATGAACTCGGCAGGGGTATTCACCTCGGTGTCGCCGACCTGCAGGATCACATCGCCGGATTGCAACTGCAGGTCGTTGTCAGTCTTCGCTTTGAGGACCAAAACACCCCGATCGGTCTTGAAATATTCGCCGAGACCGGGATCGATCTCCGCCAGTTGCAGACCCTGCGCCAGCGGCAGACCGAACCAGATATCGGCATCCTGCAAAGCGAGGTTGCCAAGTTCGGACAATTCGTCGATTTCAATTTGCCACGTACTTTCAGCGGGTGCTTCCCCGGCTGCTTCGCGCATGGCAACGCGTTTTTCAATCTCCGCCCGCATTTCACCGATCTGGGCAGACATTACTTCGGTATCGATCTCAGGCACCACGATGCGCTCGATGGTCATGACCTGTTCGGGGTCTGCCGGCAAGCCCGATACTGGCGGGACTGGCGGGACTGCCAGGACAGGTGGCGCACTCGGGAAGCGCGTAATGCTCTGCCAGGCCAACGGTTCACGTACTTCCGGGACCACCGTCAGGTCCAGGGTCCGTTTGTCACGCAAAACAGAAATGGTCAGGGATTCATCGGCTTTCATTTCCTTCAGCGCGATACCCAGACCCTTCCGTGCATCGCCTGATTGTTCAACCGCGGTGAGCTTGCGTCCATTTACCGCGATGATGACATCTCCCTGTTTAACGCCGCCGCGTTCTGCAGGCCCATCCGGTGAAACACCGAGAATCTTGACCCCACCGTCATCCGCGTCACCCAGGATCACGCCGATGACCGGCTGTTCCGAGGCCCTGTAGACAATCCTGGTGGAATTGCGATCTGCGTGTGAGCGTGCGCGTGCGATTTCCCGGTTGACGCGCGCGATTTCCCGCGAGGTTGCCTGTAGCTGTCTGCGGGCGTTGTTCAGTTCCTCGTTCATTTTCGCCAGTTCCGCTTCCTGGGCGGACAAGGCCTCGTCACTTTGCTTATTTGCCAATTCGCGTTGCGCGGAAGCCTGCTCGAGTTGTACACGCGCTTTTTCCATCGAGGCCTGTGCCGCAGACTGCTGCTGTTGCGCTGCGGTCATGGCTTTTTTGTACTCGGCCTCAAGACGTGCCTGTAATTGTTCCTCGTCGGCTTTGTTTGTGACATCGTTGCCAGGTGCCGCATTTGCAAAGTTGCCGGTGCCGAACAACAGCGTCGTGGTCAAGAGCATCAGGGTGTTTCGAAATTTCATTAATGTAAGCCTCGATAATTAATCAAAGTGACGCGATGCGACCATAGTCAATCTGCCACTGCTGCTGGTATACCTGGGCCAGGTCCAGCAGCAGGTTGACGCGTTGGCCCCACAGGTCGAGGGAGTCGGGCGTGAGGCTCAAACTGGTATCCACCTGCGCGATCAGGTCTTCCAGTTCGGCCACGTACATCGCTGACTTGGCCGGCATTGAACTGGTTTCCTGTCTCAGCCTTGCAATTTGTTCTTCCATGCTTTGTGACATGCCTATAAGCGCATCGATATTGTCTTCCAATAGTATTGACGCAGAATCTCCCGCTGACGTCGCAAGCCCGTCTGCAGTCGGGCTGGCCGGGGTGCCGCTTTGGGTATTGAGCAATGCCAGGCTGATAGCCAGCACGAGCCCCGCAGCGACCGCCAGCCACGCGCCGGTGCTGCGCCACTTGCGTTTGCCGGCCTGCTGCTCGCGCAAGGCGGCTTCGATCTGGGCCCAACCGTCATAACCGGGTTCGAGCGCAGCGAGATCACGCAGTCCCAGCGGGTCGGATGAATTTCGTTGCCAGTGGTCGTTTGCAGTCATACGTTTCTCTTCACGCGGTAGCGTTCAATGTTGCGTTTAGCGGGACAGGTGTTTCGCCGTCCGAGATAAGTGCCCTGAGCCTCACGTGGGCCCGGTTGAGACGGGTTTTCGAGTAGCTCTCCGTTTTGCCGGCAAGTTGTGCAATTTCACTGTGCTTGTAGCCCTCTACGTCGTGGAGCCAGACCACCATGCGGTCTTCGTCATTCAGTTGTTGCAGGGCCTGCTCGAGATCCATGCACCGACCCAGGCCCTCCTGGTCGCCGCTGCTGGGTTGCATGTAGTCCTCGAGTTCATCCGTGTCGTGGCGCGGCAGTTTGCGCAACGCGCTGACGGCGTGATTGACGATTACCCGCCGCAGCCAGGCCCAGAACGGGGCATCGCCGCGGTACTGGTGCATGTGTTTGAACGCATTGATAAAGGCTTCCTGGGTCACGTCCTGGGCCAGTTCCCGGTCATTACAGATTCTTGCTGCGACGGTAAACGCCGGCTTGTGGAATATGCGGTAGATCTTTTCACAGGCGCGCATGTCCCCACGCCTGGCGCCGGCCACGGTCAGTTCATCGATCTCCACGTCCAAGCCAGATCCGTTCATCGTTCAATAAGACGCGGATGATGGCAAAAAGGTCGCAGGAACTTGCAGGTTAGTCATCCGACCATTTCGCCTGCCGGCACCGGTAAGAACCTGTCCGGTACGCGCATGGCCCAGGCTGGCTTCCCGAGGGGTTCCCGTCACACCTCCGCCGGGATGCGGATGAAATGTCCGGGTGGAAAATATGCTGGACCA
>JBFZEL010000139.1:0-19307 GCA_041306925.1 Lysobacterales bacterium | reverse complement strand
CCGGTTCAACCTCGATGTCATTGAGTTCAAGATCCAGGCCCATTTCACGCGCAATGATCAATAGCTTGCGGGCCACGTCCATACCGGACAGGTCATCCCTGGGATCGGGTTCGGTAAAACCCAGTTGCATCGCTTTGTCCACGGCCTTCGAAAACGCAACCCCATCGTCCAGCAGGCCAAATATCATCGACAAAGAGCCAGACAGAATTCCACCGAAGGATTTGAGTTCGTCACCCGAGCGGATCAGCGATTGCAGTGTGTCGATGATCGGCAAGCCTGCACCGACATTCGTTTCATACATGAATTTGCGAAAATGGCGGGCAGCCGCCGCACGCATCTCGCGGTAGTACGCAATGCTCTTGGTATTCGCTTTCTTGTTCGCCGCCACGACATTGAAACCGTTGGCCAGGAGTTTCGTGTACTGAGCCGCCAGTTCGTCATCGGAGGTGCAGTCGATGATGGTCGGGTTCAACAGGCCCAACTGCTTGCGAATGGCAATGATGTCATCAATCTGCCACTCGACACCACGCGCCTCCAGGTCCTGTTGCCAGTTGCCGAGCTCAACCGTGTCATGCCCGACCAGCAGTTTTTGACTGTTGGCAATGGCCCGGACATGCAATGCCCTGTGACCGGCCGAGAGCGAATCATCCATCGATTGAAACTGGCGCAGCAGCGCCGTGCCAACATTGCCGCAGCCGAGCAGGATGACATCCATGTGGTTCGTGTGGCTGAAAAACGCGGTGTGGCACGCGCGTAATGCGCCTTGTGCGGACTTCTTTTCCACCACCACCGTGATGGCGCATTCGGTTGAACCCTGGGCAATGACCTCGACGTTCACCCCGGCGGCGGATATCGCACTGAGAAAGCGTGCGGCGACGCCGCGGTAATGATGCATTCCATCACCGACCAGCGTAATCACCGAGCGTTGATCCATCAGCGAAATGTCACTGATCAGGCCATGCAACAGTTCAAAATGGAACGCAGCCGTCAGGGCTTTGCGTGCGGCTTCGGCCTCGCCGCTGCGTACACACAGGGTGATGCTGTATTCGGAGGAGGATGCCACGATCAGCAGCACCGAAATTGACTGGTTGGCCAGTGCCTCCAGGACCCGGCGCGCCAGACCCACGCGACCGCGCATACCGCCACCCTGCATGGTGATGCTGGCCACGTCATCCAGGTGGGAGATACCCCGGACCACGGTCGGCTTTTCCGTGTTTGCATGAATCAGGGTGCCCTTCAAGTCGGGGTGGTAGGTATTTCTGATTTCGCAGGGAATACCGGCACCCATCAACGGTGTCAGCGCCTTGGCACTGATGACCTTGGCGCCGAAAAACGACAATTCCATCGCTTCTGCATAACTGACTTCATCGAGGCACTTCGCGCTGGGAACGATACGTGGATCCGCGGTAAAGAAGCCGTCGACGTCCTTCCATATCTCGCAAGACCTGGCCTGCAGCGCTGCCGCCACGCATGCGGCCGAGTAATCCGAGCCGTTGCGACCCAGCAATTGCGGTTTACCCTGTGCATTACAACCATAAAATCCGGGCAGAACGAGGATGCTGTGTTCTGTGCCGACGACCTGCTGCAGACGCGGCGCCGCCGCCTCGATATCCACCAGGCTGTCGGTGTAACTGTCATCCGCCAGTGGTAACACATCCGTGTCCGACCAAAGTGTCGCATGGCCCTGCGCCTGTAAAAGGTCGGCCATCACACGGCTGGTGAACCCTTCGCCGGTTGAAAGCAGCTCTGCCTGGACCATTGGCGGACACTGTTCGAGCAAGGACACGCCTGCGAGACGCGACTCGATACGTTTCAGTTGCGCCTGTAAAAACTCCGTTGCGAGCGGACTCGCCCAACCGGATTTTTCCATGTTCTGCAGGATGCCCTGCTCTTTGTCACGTATCTTCGCGACGATCGCCATGTAGTCATCGCCGGCGATGGCGGCCTTGATGGAGTTTTCCAGCAAGTCCGTCACACCATACATGGCGGACAGGACCACGATGACTTTTTCGTTGGCTGCTGCCCTGCTGATAATACCGGCGGCAGCAACGAAGCCGCCGATATCAGCGAGCGATGAACCTCCAAATTTCTGCACTAACATTTTCTCTGTCCCCTGGCGCTAAGCTTATGGAAGCTCTGATTAATGCCATCCTGGCATTCTCAGAGCGCGGCAGTCGAAAAGTGTCATTTTCGACTGCCTTACAAAGCAACGGCTTAGAGCCGCTGATTTGGCGACACATCCTTGTGTCGCGGGAACCTCAGAATCAATCAGAGGTTCCTTATCTTCAATGCAATGGTTGCCCGGTGAAGTCAATTCCGGGCTACCGAAACGGTGGCTGTCAGGACAGGCTTCACGTTTTGTAGGCGTCCTGATGCACCGATCGAACGGCACGTCCGGAAGGATCATTCATTTGCTGCAGACTGGCGTCCCATAAATATGCTTCCGGCGTGCTGCACGCCACCGATGGACCGCCGGGTACGCATTCGGCGGCGCTGGCAAGCGGAAAATGGTTTTCAAACATGCGCCGGAAAAGATAGGCCTCTTCGTTGATCGGGGTATTGTAAGGAAACCGTTTGGCGGCGTGCGCCATTTGCTGCGCACTGACCTGGGTCTTCGCATACGCGCGCACGCCGTCGATCCAGCTGTAACCCACGCCGTCGGAAAACTGTTCCTTTTGCCGCCAGGCGATTTCCGCCGGCAACATGTCACAGAAAGCCTCGCGCAGGATCTGCTTTTCCATCTTGCCCTTGGTTATCATCTTGTCTTTCGGGTTCTGGGACATGGAGACGTCAAGGAACTCGCGGTCCAGGAATGGTACACGTGCTTCAACACCCCAGGCCGACATGGCCTTGTTCGCACGCAGACAGTCGTAACTGTGCAGACGCGACAGTTTGCGCAGGGTTTCTTCATGAAAAGCGCGTGGATCAGGCGCCTTGTGGAAATACAGGTAGCCACCGAATATTTCATCTGCGCCCTCGCCGGAAAGCACCATCTTGATACCCATGGCGTGAATTTTGCGCGCCAGCAGGTACATCGGTGTGGCCGCACGTATGGACGTCACGTCATAGGTTTCAATGTGGTAGATCACCTCATCGAGCGCATCGAGACCTTCCTGCAGGGTAAATTCGAAGCCGTGGTGGATGGTGCCTATGTGCGCAGCGACCTTGGCAGCGGCGGCGAGATCTGGTGAGCCGTTGAGTCCGATCGCAAAGGAATGCAGTCGCGGCCACCATGCCGGGCTTTGCTCATCGTCCTCTACCCGCATGCTGGCATGCTTCTGGGTTACCGCGGCGATGATGGACGAGTCCAGCCCGCCGGAAAGCAGAACCCCGTAAGGCACGTCCGTCATCAGGTGGCTGATGACCGATTTTTCCAGGGCCTGATTGATGGCACTGATGTCGGTTTGTGCATTCTCGACGGCGGAAAATTCCTGCCATCCGCGCTGGTAATACCGTTTTGGCTGGTCGTCGTCGCTGCTCCAGTAGTGCCCCGGGGGAAACTCCATGACCACCGTGCAGACATCCATCAGGGCTTTCATTTCCGAGGCTACGTAAAGTTGATGCGCATCGTCATAGCCGTAATACAGCGGAATGATGCCGATCGGATCGCGCGCGATCAGGTGGCGGCCGCTGGCTTCATCGTACAGGACGAAGGCAAACATTCCCTGGAGGTCATTCAGAAAATCGCTGCCCTTTTCGAGGTACAGCGGCAGGATGACTTCGCAATCGGATTCGGTGGCGAACTGATAGGGTCGTTTCAGGGTCTTGCGCAGCGCCTTGTGATTGTAAATTTCACCATTGACTGCAAGTGACTGTTTTCCGTCGGGTGACAGCAGCGGCTGGGCACCCGTGTTGACGTCAACGATAGCCAGGCGTTCGTGCGCGAGAATACCACCCTCGCAAACATGTATGCCGCTCCAGTCGGGTCCGCGGTGCCGCATCAGCCGGGATTGGCGTAACGCAACTTGCCGGAGAGACTGTAAATCTCCGTTGATATTCAATATTGCAAAAATAGAACACATGTATTTCAAGCCTCTGCGGGAGTTGACCCGTTCCGAACCCTGCATGATACGTTCAGTTTGCGTGTCATGGAACCGGCAAATGGGTTCTTTTTTACTTGCACCCGTGGTGCAGCCACTCGCTGCCAAATTCGGGCCTTCGCCGTGTTCACCCGGGCATCAGGAAACGCTTCAAATGGTCGATGATGGTTGCAGAACCCGGGCGTTCTCGCGGCCGTATGCGCCGCAGAATCCCGGCCCCTGTGGCGGACCTTTTCGCCCGCCGCCAGGGCTTAGCGCATGCGGGCCTGAAGATTCGCCAGGGCTTCGCTCCCTGGGTTCAGTTTTTCGAACGGGAGGTCCTTCATGGGTGTCGCAGAAGTGCGGTAAATACGGTGCATCTCGGGCAATTCCGCATTGACGTACAGCAAACCGGTGACCACCTCACCCTGCGCCTTTTGGTGTTCGAGATAACGCATCACCTTGCTGCGGTCGGTGGCGTCGTAACCGCTGTCGGCTTTCTTCAGAAGCAACTTGGTGCCATCGTGCAGATCAACCACGATGCTGGTGCCTTCGGCGTAACTGACCTTGATCTCACTGGCGCGCGGAATAAAGTCGGTTTGCGAGGCCGGGTGATAATGGTCACGCGTGTAGGTGTAACTCTTGGTCGAGCCTTCATGGTTGTTGAAGGTCACGCACGGTGAAACCACGTCGAGGATCGCGCAACCGGGATGCATGATACCGGCCTTGATCAGGGTCACGAGTTGTTCTCGGTCACCCGAAAAGCTCCTGGCAACAAAGCTGCTGCCCATCGAGATCGCGGTGGAAACCGCATCGATGCTTTTCCACTGGTTGATATCACCCTTCTTGGATTTGCTGCCCTTGTCCGCCGCAGCCGAGAACTGACCCTTGGTCAAGCCGTATACGCCATTGTTTTCAATGATGTAAAGCATGTTCAGGTTACGCCGGACGGCGTGCCCAAATTGTCCGAAACCGATTGACAATGAATCGCCGTCACCGGACACGCCAATCACGACCAGGTTGCGGTTACCGGCGTGGGCGCCCACCGCCACCGACGGCATGCGGCCATGGACCGAGTTGAAGCCGTGCGCGCCGGACAGAAAATAGGCCGGTGTTTTCGAGGAGCAGCCAATCCCGGAAAGCTTGATGACCCTCTCGGGTGGCATCGACAACTCCCAGAATGCCTGGACGATCGCGGCGGTGATGGCATCGTGTCCGCAACCGGCGCAAAGGGTCGACAAGGCCCCCTCGTAATCGCGTTTGAGCAAGCCGAGCTCATTTCTTTGCTGGCCGGGCAGATCGATTTTGGGTTTTTTGATAAAGCTCATGCCACGTCCTTCACAGATAGATGTTTGCACACCCCATCAAACACGCATGAACTGGGAATCGGCATGCCGCTGTAGTGCAGCACCGGCACCAGTTTGCGGGCATCGGTATTGGTTTCCAGGATCAACAGTGAACGCAGTTGCGCGTCGCGGTTTTGTTCAACTACGAATATCGTGTCATGCTGTTCTGCGAACCGGGTCACCTCTGCGTTGAAGGGAAAGGCGCGGATCCGCATATAATCTGCGTGGATGCCTTTATCCCTGAGATCATCAAGCGCTTCAATGACGGCACCATCCGAACTGCCATAAGCGATGATGCCGATCCTGGTATCGACATCCGCCTGCGTTAAGACAGGTTTGGGTACGAGTGCCCGGGCGGTCTTCCATTTGACCAGGAGCCGGTCGACGATCTCCTTGTATTCCTCAGAACTCTCGGTGTACATACCGAGCTTGTTGTGACCCGAGCCACGCACGAAATATGCGCCCTTGGAGTTTTCACCGGGCAGTGTGCGCGCCGCGATACCGTCACCATCCTTATCCAGGTAACGATAGAACTTCTCCAGTTTATCCACATCTGCGGAACTCAAAACCTTGCCGCGGTCCGGACGGTAATTGTCATCCCACTTGAGTTCGGGAATCATCCAGTCGTTCATGCCGATATCCAGGTCGGATAACACGAATACCGGTGTTTGCAGGCGTTCGGCAAGGTCAAACGCGGTCACCGCCATTTCGAAACATTCATAGGGATTGGCAGGCAACAACATGGGATGTTGTGTATCGCCATGCGAGGCATAGGCGCACATCAGGATATCGCATTGCTGTGTGCGGGTCGGCATACCGGTTGAAGGCCCGACACGCTGAACGTCGAAAAACACGGAAGGTATTTCCGCGTAATAGGCAAACCCGATAAATTCGCTCATCAGCGAAATCCCGGGACCCGAGGTCGGTGTAAAGGCCCGCGCTCCGACCCAATTGGCGCCCAGCACGATGCCCGCGGCCGCCAATTCATCTTCCGCCTGCACGATAACGTAGTTCTTCTGACCGGTTTCCTTATCGATGCGAAACTTTTTGCAGTAGGCCTTGAAGGCGTCCATCAGGCTGGTCGAAGGTGTAATCGGATACCAGGCCCCGACCGTCGCCCCCGCATAGACACAACCCAGGCCAGCCGCAGAATTACCATCGATCATGATGTGTTTGCTGTTGTCCCCCATGGTCTGGACGCGGATGGGAAGCGGGCAGGTGAAGTTGTCCCTGGTGTAATTGAAACCGATATTGATGGCCTTTAAATTGCTCTCAACGAGCTTGGGTTTACTGGCAAATGTCTCCTCGATCAGGGTACGCAAAATGACGGTATCTATATCCAGGAGTGCGGCCAGAACGCCCACGTAGGCAATGTTTTTCATCAGGATGCGGACCCTGGCATCGCTGAAGTTTTCATTGCAGAGCTTGGCCAGGGGCACACCAAGGACGGTGATGTCGGTGCGGTTTAACTGGCGTTCACGGGGCCAGGTCGAATCATAGACGAGGAATCCGCCGGTGGTGACATTTTCCATGTCCTTTTGGTAGGTCTGGGCATTCAGGGCGACCATCAGATCCACCCTTTTGGAGCGCGCCATGTAACCCTTGTGGCTGACACGGATACCATACCAGGTCGGCAGTCCCTGTATGTTGGACGGAAACAGGTTTTTGCCGGTCACCGGTATACCCATGCGGAAAAGGGTCTTTAACAGCAGACCGTTGGCGCTCGCCGAACCCGTGCCGTTGACCGTGCCGATCTTTATTACAAAATCATTTACCCGGATATCTGACATGGTTTCTTTCCGTTGTAGTCAAGTGCGCGCGCAAACTTGAACAGTGATTTCTGCATATCCCAGGCCGCCGTCGGGCAACGCTCGGCACAAAGGCTGCAGTGTATGCATAAATTCTCATCCTTGAGCATGACCCGCTTGGTCTGTTTCAATGGTTCGGAAACAAAAAACGGCTGGTCTGGATTGAGCCTTGGTGCTTTCAACTGGCTGAACAGGTCCAGGTCATTTTCAACGTTGGGTGCCATGGTCAGGCATTGCGTCGGGCATATGTCGAGGCAGGCGTCACACTCGATGCACAGCGAATCTTCGAATACCGTCTGGATGTCGCAGTTCAGACAGCGTTCAACCTCAGCCCGGGCCTGCTCGGCGGTAAATCCCAGTTCGACCTCGGTGGTCAGGTCCTTGAACCGCTGTGACAGCTCCACGTGTTCCATCTTGAGGCGGGCAGTGGGATCAAAATCGTTGGAGTAGCTCCACTCGTGCATACCCATTTTGCGGCTGCCGAGATTCATCAATACCGGCAGGCGTTCGTGCAGGTCTTCGCCCGAACAATGACGATGGATTGAAATTGCGGCCTGGTGACCGTGCTCGACGGCCCATATGATGTTTTTCGGTCCGAACGCCGCGTCACCGCCAAAAAACACACCCGGCCGGGTCGATTCGAAGGTGGTCTTGTCCACCACCGGCACTTCCCAGCGGTCAAACTCTATACCGAGATCGCGCTCGATCCACGGGAAGGCGTTGTCCTGGCCGATGGCGAGGATCACGTCATCGCAGGGTATGGTGACCTCACCCGTGGTCAGCTGGTTGACGATCCTGCCATATTCAATTTCATACTCGACCTTTTTGAAGACCATGCCAACCAGCCGGCCGTCTTTTATGACAAATTCCTTCGGGGCGTGGTTAACGATAATCTCTACGTTCTCCTCCTCGGCATCTTCCAGCTCCCATTCGGAGGCCTTGAAAAAATCACGTGGTTTGCGCGCCATGACCTTGACGTTTTCAGCGCCCAGCCGTAAGGAGGTGCGACAACAGTCCATCGCCGTGTTGCCCACACCGATGATCAGCACACGTTTGCCGATTTTATCAAGGTGCCCGAATGCAACCGATTCGAGCCAGGTGATGCCGATATGGATGTTGGCGTCACCTTGCCGGCGGCCCGGCAGGTCCAGTTCCTTGCCCTTGGGTGCGCCGGTACCCACGAATATGGCGTCGTAGCCTTCATCCAGCAGCGCCTTCATGCTATTGACGGGGTGGTTCAGCCGCAGGTCGATACCCATGTCGAGGATGTAGCCAATCTCCTCATTGAGCACCGTTGCCGGTAGCCGGAATGAAGGGATATTTGAACGCATCAGGCCGCCCGGTTCGGCCAGTGCCTCGAAAATGGTGCATTCGTAACCCACCGGCATCAGGTCGTTGGCCACCGCAAGTGACGCACAACCGGCTCCGATCAGGGCGATTTTTCTGCCATTTTTTTGCTTGGGAATAAGCGGCAGGCGATCACTGATATCAGCATCGCGGTGATCTGCTGCCACGCGTTTGAGACGGCAGATGGCAACCGGTTTTTCGTCGGTGCGTCCGCGGCGGCAGGCCGGTTCGCACGGTCGGTCGCAGACACGGCCAAGTATGCCGGGGAAAATATTGCTTTCACGGTTCAGCAGATAAGCATCGGTAAATTGACCCTGGGCAATTTTGCGGATGTATTCGGGCACATCCGTATGTGCCGGACAGGCCCACTGGCAGTCCACGACCTTGTGAAAATAATCAGGGTTACTTACGTTGGTGGGCTTCATTCCTGACCCCCGGTTTTATCCACAATCTCTGTCCCATTGGCCGCGCAATGCGCAAGGATAACCGTTCTGTAAAGGCAAATCACGCAGAAATGTTTCTCATTCGTACGCATATGAATAGTGATGAAGTGATATTCTGAAATCAGGGCCGATTATGGGTCATGACACGTCAACAACCTCATTTTCATCAGGTTCAAAAATTAGTTCGGGCAAAACCAACTCCCATCGATCGGACTTGTACAAGTTCTGGTATTCCGGTTCGGAATCTTCCCGTCGCCGGACCATGATCGCCATTACCCTGGCCTCGACACAGTGCATACCCGGCGGCGGCGCGAAAGCGTGAGACAGACGCCCGACGCGGATACCCCCGCGATCCAGCAGGCACCAATGCTTGCTGGTTTGTTCAATGGTCAACAAATCACCCGGCAACAATTTCCTGATAGCCCGATGTGAAACGTGTTGAGCAGACTGGCGACCGGCAAAACTGAGGTCAATATCAGCCAGGCTAAGACGCCGGTATTGCCGCCCTAATACCCGACCCGGTTGAGGCAATTCTACAGGTGCCCGTATTTGCACATGCGCACTGTTCATCAAAGAATCCAAAAAGATATTTCCCTCAACGAGACTTGCCAGTGCCAGGGTTTTCTCTGCCCGGGTCATGGCAACGTAATACAGCCTTCGCTGTGCGTGCGGATCTTCCCACTGACTGGTCCTCTTCCAGGCCCCGTCCAGAACGATTACATGGTTGAATTCCAGACCCTTGGCACGATGCGCCGTCAGCAGCAACAACCCCGTCTGGCGCCGACGGAACTCTCTTCCCCATTCCGCCAGCCATTCCTGAAAATGGCCACGTGGCAATTCGGCGCCGTTGGTTTCCAAAGCATAAGCTTCGACCGCTTCGCGTAACACGGCCCACCAGGGTCCTTGCGCCTGTGCCTCGAGCCACTGCTGGATCATGACTGTATCCACCAATTTTTGCGGTTGTGAGTTCAGCCAATCGACCAATGCCTGCGTCTCGCGCAATCTCCAGATGTTGGCCGTGTCTTCACTGGCCATCTCCACTGGAATACCATTGAGTTCGCAATAACTGCGTACCGGATCCAGGTACTTCCATTCCCGGGCGATAACGGCACAGCGGGCCCAGTTCCAGTCCGGTTGGAGCATGGCAAGTCGTTGCAATTCGGTGATGACCGATACCGCTTGTGTCATCGCATCGGCTCCCGCGGGCAACACCTGGACACGACCCTGACCAACGGAGTCAATGCCTTGCCAATCGCCGCCGGCGGCTGATTTGCTTCGCAGCCGGTTGATTCGGATCGGGTGTGCGATTTTCATACGGTTGGCAGCGGGCTCGATGACGAGGTTGGCGGCCCCGATGATGTGCGCCGTCGAACGGTAGTTTTCGACAAGAAAAGATGCTCTGGCCTTGTATTCGGACTCAAAACGGCGGATAAACTCCACCGAAGCGCCTGCAAACGCATAGATATTCTGGTCATCATCACCCACCGCGAACAGGCTGAGACGTCCGTCATCATCCTGCAGGGTCCGGCCGGCGAGGGCCGATATCAGCTCATATTGCTCGAGACCGATATCCTGGTATTCATCCACCAGAATCCAGCGAAATCCCGCCAGCAGACGTTCCCGTTGTTCATCGGCTTCTTCCGGCGGTAATCCCACCCCCTTTAGCAACGCCACGGCCTGACGAAGCACCTCTGAGAACTGGTCTTCATTAACCCGGCCCGCTCTTCCGGCAAAACTTGCACCCACCAGCCGCATGGCCAGCGCATGACAGGTCATGACGGTGACCCCACGCGCGTCATCGCCTATCAAAGCGGCCAGGCGCCTGCGGATTTCAACCGCTGCATGACGGTTGTACGCCAAAGCGAGCACGCCACGCGGGTTCTCCCGTTTTACCCTCAAAAGATAGGCAATCCGGTGCACGAGTACGCGGGTTTTTCCAGAACCAGGGCCGGCCAGGACCAGGACATTTGTTTGCTCACGGTCATCCGCAACCATGCGTTGCTGATCCGGATTGTTAAGTTCTTCAACGATTGATCGCCAGGATTGCGGAGTCGTCTGGAGACTCAGTTCCTTTTCCCGCCCGGGCAGCCAGCGATTGATGAAACTATCCCGGTCCAGGCTGAAATAGTCCATCGCCAGGCCAATGGCTTCCGCCATCGCCTTAAGACCTCGCTGCACGTACTCGGCCATTACATGAATTTGTACGACCTGCTCGGCATAGTGCATTTTGAGCGGTTCGAAGTCGGCCTTTACAAAACCGCGGCGGTCCTGCCCCAGGCGAATAGTCATCGCAGGTCTGAAAACGGCGAGCCCCTTGTTCAGACGGATCACTTCCTGCTCGTGAAGCCAGAGCAATGCCCGGTCCAGTAGCTTAGGCATCTTTTGCACTTCGTTTTTCAGGAGCAGGTCCTGCTCAAGCGCAGCCAGCAACTTGCCCAGGGTGGTCTCTGCCAGCAGATCCATACCACGTGAACCCGGCGGAAGACAGGCCAACAGATGCTCGAGCAGACGGCCGGCGCCCTCCCTGCGGATACGTGCGGTTTTTGCCAGGTCATCCCAGTTACGTTGCAGTTTTACCTCCATGGTTTCCGGGTCGAGTCGCCGCAAATGCACGCTGCCGACCCCGCTCCCGGAGTCCCGTCCGTCATTTGAAATGCTGCGAACAATACGGGCGATTTTTTCCGGCAGCGCATCCTTGTGCCCGGCTTCTTTCAGATCTTGTGTGGCGTGACGCAGGTGCAACAAGGTGGTATCACCCTTGCTCATGTCAGGGGCCGCTTCGCGTAATTTATCGATCAGCAACGTCTCCAACGCAGCAGCTGATTCGTAACGATTCAGCGAGGAGCGCTCAACACCACTGTGCACAAAGGCAGTCAATGCGGTGTCGTTACTGGCGATCCCCAGTCTTTCCAGATCATAGAGCGCTGTGCGGATCCCGTCAGGGCCCAAACCAGACTCTGCCATCAGCTCATCCGTGGAGATGCCCTCATCGGCATCCGCCGCGATCAGCGTCTGAACGATTTTCAGGAGTTGGTTTCGATATACCAGGGCTATGGTGGCCTTGGAAAGTTTCTCACGCGCAGCGTCGATTGAGTCCACGCGCAAAGACGAAGGAAAAACCTGGGTCATGTTTTCGTCGCGGGTGAGCAAGGCCGCCTCTTCCAGCCAGGATATGGCCGTGCGCACCCTCGTGTCATCCGTTGCTGAATCTCTTATAAAGTAGCCTTCGGGTTCCTCGGCAAGTATCTCTCCGGGTGTTGCGATCACCTCACCATCGAGCTTTTTCTTTCGGTTCAAACTGCGCAATGATTTCAGGATTGCCTGAATTTCCCTTTGTGTTAAGCGGGAGCGCGCCGACAGGCCAAACTGACGTTCAACATCTTCAGGCGTATAGAGCAATATGCACTTGGCTGACTGCCGGTCCCGGCCGGCCCTGCCCGCCTCCTGCAGGTAGTTTTCAAGTGAGCCCGGTATATCGGCGTGGATCACTATCCTGACATCCGGTTTATCAATACCCATCCCGAAGGCATTGGTTGCAACCATCACGCGTAGATCTCCGCCAATAAACAGTTGCTGCACGTGTTTCTTCGTATCCGGCGGCAGGCCCGCGTGGAAGTGCGCAGCCATCAATTCCTTGTCCCGCAGGTATTGCGCCACTTCCTCTGTTTGCCGGCGCGAGGAACAATAGACGATGCCCCCCCCGGAAACCCCGGCTGGTAAGTCCGTCATCAGAATCTGATAGATCAGTTCGAACTTTTCGTGAGTCGTTGTCGGCACGACGGCAAAATCTAGGTTGCTGCGATTGGCGCCACCATCGAACAGCCTCAGTTCCACCCCGACCTTGTCCTTAAAATGACCGAGCACATCTGCAATCACGTCCGGCTTGGCGGTGGCGGTGAGGCAAAGCACGGGCGGCACCGGCTCCTCGCCGGCTTTTTCCTTGATGAAACGGCCGACATAGCGGTAATCAGGTCTGAAATCATGCCCCCATTTAGATATGCAGTGCGCTTCATCCAACACCCAGGCGCCAATTTCCCGCTGCGCCAACACCTTACGCAGGGCGCGGTTGCGCAACTGTTCCGGTGAAACGATGAGAATGCCGATATCCCCCAGCCTGACACGGTCCAGTACGTCAGCCCGTTCGGGCATGGACAACAGACCATTGATGGCGGCGCATGATGTGATGCCACGCGCTTCCAGCCCGGCGACCTGGTCAGCCATCAACGCCACCAACGGGGAGATCACCAGGGTCAGGGCGCCGGTCTTGTCGAAACGCGACAGTGCGGGTATCTGGTAACAAAGTGATTTTCCGGTGCCGGTGGGCAATATGCCCAGCACAGACTCAGCTTGCATGGCGGCCTCGACGATGGACTGTTGCAGGGACTTGCCATCTGCGTCCTGGGGCTCCGGCCGGAAAGCGCTGAAACCGAACCAGCGTATAAGTTCCTTGCGGGCATCGTGCCGTTCGCGGCACCAGTGACAGGCGACATCGTGACAGGCCACATCACGCAACTTTCGGACCAGTTCACCCGCCTCGGGAAACTGAAACCGCACCCACGGCGGCATGACCGAATTTCCACCGGCGACCGACAACCAGGCCAGCGCGTAAGCCAGTGCCCAGTTGGCGTGGTCCGGCGTTTTCAATATCGAGCGGCAGGCGGACAGGCAGGCATGCCTGAGCATGCGCCGCTCCATTGCCGCCAGCGTATCTTGTCTGTTGGGCCGCAGTTGCGACCGCACCGTCGAAAAAAAGGCATTCAATCCGGCCGGGCCTTCATCCACCGTCGTCAACCAGTGCCAGGCAAGCAGAAGATCCGGCTCAGCCTTGTGCATGTCCTTCAGAGCCTGGTGCTGATCCCGAAACACTTCGAGGGTCAAACGGGCATCCAGCTCAGGGTCGTTCAGACGTCCACGCCTCAATTGGCCATCCTGGTAGTGTTTTACCAGGTGATGATACGGGTTTCGCGGAAAGGCCAGCGGATTGAGCCGCAACGTATCCACGGCCGGCAACTTCAGAAGTTCGAGCCCGGGTGCGGCGGCCCTGAGATGTGGCAGATCGAAGTCGATGAGATTGTGGCCGAGCAGGAAGGATGCATCCTTTGCAAACTCATCCAGCCCGGCGAGTGCGGGCCTCAATGGCCCCTTGTTGAATACATAGGCCGCACCCGTATCGCCGCGCACGGCCGCAAAACTGTGGATGCGGCCGTCCTGCACACCCACTTCAAGGTCGATGGATAAACAACGCGGCCTGAATGCATCAGGTTGTGCGGCTGTCCCGACCGGATCAGCCATGGCCCTGCGAAATGAACATGTGTTTTTACCCCCAATCGGGCCTGTTTGACGGACTGCCGGTCCGCATCATAATGTTTGCCCGAGCATTCTTCCTATGTAATCGCCCTTGTCCTCTTCCTGGAACAGCACGTTATTGGCCTCGATTTCTTCTTTTACCCTGCCTCAAAGTTGCCGCATCATTGCTGAGGGCGTATTGGAAACGATGAACGACTCGAGCTGAATGGCCGGGTCGGGCTGGTCGAGCTGGAAAAGCTCCCTGAGCAGGTTTTTCATTTTTTCATCATTGCGTGTCATAGCAGTTCCGTTGAGAAATAGCGGCGTTTGGGGTCTTGCGGGCTGGTCCCAATTTCGCGCACCAGGCCTTTTTTAACCAGGGTGGCGAGCCGTGTCCGGGTCGCGCGTGGCGTGAGGCCGATGGCTTCGGCGATATCACGGGTTGGCAGACCCTCGGGGTTTTGCAGGAGTTCGACGATGGCGCGGTCGGTTGCATCCAGGCTGGCAGGGTGAACCTGCCCGGTGCGCAAGGTCACGCGGAAGCGGTTGCCGATCTCCTCCATCATGGGTGGCGCGAGCCCGGCATCCCGGCAGGCGGCGATCATGCGCTGAACACCGCTGCCCCACTGCTCGACCAGGCCAAGCTCGTGGAACACGCGGCCAATGACGCGATTGCGCAGTTTCGAAACACCGAGAGGGAGGTCGGCGATGGTGAGCCCGAAGGGCAGCAGGCCGGGGTTTTCAACTTCCAGACGGTCATCGAACAGGGCGAGCCTGATCGGCGCACCGGTCTGGGCGTAATCGCAGTGCGCCACCGCGTTGATAACGGCCTCGCGTACCGCCACCGGCGGCAGGGACCAGCGTTCGACACGTCGTAACCGTCCAATCCCGGCGCCATGGGTCGAGTGTTTTTCGACAAAGCCGATGGCCTCCTCGATGATCTCCAGCAGTGGCCCCTTCAACCCGGCCTGATCGATGATCCTGGTCTTGTCCGCGCCGGCGAACCTGCCCGCCTGTATCCAGGCGTCAGGAAAATGCCGCAGACGCTCGGCGCCGAACAACAACACGCCGCCCACGGTTGGTACCCGGTGGCCCTGGTGTCCGGTGACCAGATGCAGCGTTTCCAGGTCCTTTCTGCGTAGTTTACGCAGCGCTGCAAAACACTCGGAAGCAGCTCGGAAGTCGATCGCTTCCGGGTCGAGATCGGGCATTGGCTGTTCGTCAAAGGCCTCACCCCGCGCAAATCGTTGCATTTCGGCAATCAGGGCTGCATCCGCCCGGCGGTTGGTTGAACCAACACGCACGAAGGTGCCTGCCTCGGGACCGTGCCTGGCAAGGTAATGGGGGCGCGTGGCGCTCGGGTACACCTGGATGGCGAGCACATGCGTGTTGCGAAAACTCAAAACCTCGATGTCGGGCAAGACACGCGGCGTGATGGAATCGGTGATCAGGCTGACTGCCCTTTCTTCCAGCGCCAGCGGATCGCTAAGGCCGCGAACACTGCCCGTGCCGTCTTCAACCCCGATCAACAATGAACCGCCGGCGGTGTTGGCGAATGCCACGACGGTCTTCAGGACACCATCGGGTGAACTTAAATCGCGCTTGAACTCGAGGGTCTTTCCCTCGGGGCGGCGTAATGCGTCCAGGAGATTCATTGCTCAGAAGTGTACTCTGAAGCAGCGGAGTTTGCCAAGCTTCCGGGTTGATTGCCTAAATCGCGTGACACCGACCGGTGGAGCGCCATGGTTTCGCCGGCAACTTCACCGCCCCGGCTAAAGAATCTGGTCGAGCGCTTCGATCAGGCGGTCTACTTCTTCCTTCGTGGTGTAATGCACGAACGATAACCGCACCACGCCCTGCTGCGGCGGTATGCCAAGGGCCTGCATGAGCCGATAAGCGTAGCAGTTGCCGTTGGCGATACCAATTTTCTGCGCGGCAAACAGCGCCGCGATCTCGGCCGGATCCCGCCCTTCGACGGTAAGGGCTACCGTGGGTGCGCGGTTTTTGGTAATCGCTTTGCCTATCAGGCGCAGGTTCGACCGCAGGGCAAGAAAATCCAGAAGGGGTTGAAGGTTTTTACGTTCGGCATGCTGGAACAACGCCCTTACCCTGGATGTCTTCCTTGCCGGTGCGACGTCCTCCTCACCAAAATGGTGTGAATAAACAGCTTCGAAATAATCGATCACGCCGTTGACAGAGGCAATTTGCGCGTGATCCGGACCTGCGGGGGTAAAACGCGCGGTCGGGCGACCGGCATTGAAAAAATGACCCTGGTTGGGCAGTTGTTCGTTGATCGCCTTGCGCATGACCATCACGCCGAGGTGCGGACCATAGACCTTGTACAGGGAGAACAGGTAGATATCGGCGCCGAGCGCATCGACATCCGGCAGACCGTGCGGTGCATAAGACACGCCATCGACGATGGCCATGGCGCCGGCGGCGTGGATTTTATCCGTCCACTCACGCACCGGGTGCATACTGCCGACGATATTCGAGCAATGGGTAAACGCCACGACCCGGGTTTTCTCATTGAGTAGATCATCCAGGCCGGCCGGGTCCAATTCGGCGCTTTCCGGGTCTACCTGCCACTCGCGGATGATGATGCCTTCCAATTCCAGCCTGCGCAACGCGCCAATATTCGCTTCGTGATCCAGGTTGGTGACGATGACTTCATCACCGGCCTTGAGGTGCTGGCGCAGTGCCTGGGCCAGAACGTAAGTGTTCTGCGAAGTGGATGGACCAAAATGAACCTCGTCCGTTGCCACGTTCAGCCAGCGGGCCATACCTGCGCGCGCCTGGGCCATTTGCTCTCCGGCATTGTGCGAAGGCGCAAAACCGTAACCGGGCTGTACCTTGGTCTGCAGGTAATAGCGGTGCATTGCATCGATCACCTGCCCGCAGGCATAGGAACCACCCGCATTTTCGAAATGCGCAAAGCCCTGTAGCGAGGGTTCGCTGAAAGCTGGAAACTGGCTGCGGACAAAATTGAGGTCGAGGTCAATCATGGGGTTCTCATAGGTAGACTAGCGATACCACTACACACTGACAAAAAGCGGCGGCGCACGCTGCAAAAACAGTATCACGCATCACCCAGACCCGCATAGTATTCCCGGAGAATTTCGATCACTTCGGAGCGTCCGAACTCCGGCGGTACGGGCGCGCCGTCGGCCAGCATGGCGCGCTGCTGGGTGCCGGAAATGTGGATTCGGTCGGTATCATCGTGGGGACAGGTTTTACCGGTTGCCATGCCAAAACACTTTTTGCAGTAAAACGTAACGTCAATTTTCAGTGGCCGTGTCTCAAGTGCGCCCTTCCACAGGGTATTGAAAATATGGTGTGCATCGAAGGGGCCGTAGTAATTACCCACACCGGCGTGATCACGACCGACGATCAGGTGGGAACAGCCGAAATTCTGTCGGATCACGGCGTGCAGCAGCGCTTCGCGTGGTCCTGCATAACGCATCTCGATCGGGTAGCCGGCCTGTATCACCGTACCCGGGACAAAATAATGATCGATCATTGCCTGGATGGCCCTGGTGCGTACGTCTGCCGGAATATCACCCGGCTTGAGCTTGCCGAGCACCTGGTGGATAAACACCCCGTCGGTGACTTCAATGGCAATTTTCACCAGGTGTTCATGGGCCCGTTGCATCGGGTTGCGTGTCTGAAACGCCGCCACCGATGACCAGCCGTTTTCAAGGAACATGGCGCGCGCCTGCGCCGGTCGAATGTACAGGTCGGGATATTTTTCCGGGTAATCACCTTCCGAAATACAGGTGACACGACCGGCCAGGTTGAACTCACCCTGGTCCAGCACTTTTTTCACCCCCGGGTGGGCTGCATCCGTGGTCCGGTAGACCTTTTCACACTCCATGATTTTGTCCGGAACATATTTTTCGGTGACCTCCATCAGGGCGAGAATTTCACCGCTTTGCGCGTCGGTGAGCGCAACCTCCTCTTCCACGTGGATGGTGTCCGCGAGCGTCCTGTCACAGGAAAGCGTGATGGGTATCGGCCAGAACAGGCCGTTCTTGAGCTTCATATCCAGGCAGACCCTGCGCCAGTTGCCTTTGTTCATGAAGCCGTCGAGCGGTGTATAGGCGCCCATGGCCATCATCAGCACATCCGAAACTTCACGGCTTGTCATGGGTACTTTCGTCAAACCCCTGGCGCGGTTGAGCAGTTCCGTGCGCTCGGACTTGGGTGCAAGCAGTGCTTTTAAACCACCACCGCCGTGTGGCGAAACCAGTTTCGACATGATTTTCTTCTCCTTGCGGGAGTGACAGGTCCGGTTATATTACCAAGTTATAATATATTTGGTACGCCCATTAGCGTGGTTGCACCAAACCCGCAAGGGTTCAGGTCCCGGCTACTTTCCTCACGTATTTTTGCTTGTGTGGGATAACCCCGCGCACGCCACCCCGGGGGTCTTCCATGTCACCCGTGTACCTGGGAATCACATGTATATGCAGATGCGGAATGGATTGGCCTGCCGCTTTGCCGATATTGACCCCGACATTGTAACCATCGGGGTGGTACTCCCTGTCGACGACGGTTTTCATTTCATCGACCAGCGCCCAGATGGCCGCTTTTTCTTCTGCTGTTGCCTGAAAGTATTCGCCGACGTGCCGGCGGGTAATCACCAGGCAATGGCCGGGATTGACCGGGTAACTGTCAAAATGGGCAAATGCCAGGTCGTTTTTGATAACGATTTCGGGGTCACCGCAAAATGGACAGTCATGATGTTCGGACATGATTATGGTTTCCTGGCAATGGTGCTCGGCACCCCGTTTCCCCTGTGAAATGCCGTTAAATCCGCATTTCGTTCAAATCACTTTTTAATCACTAGACGGGATTTAACGCAGCAGACGGTTGTTTTCTCAATTAAACACTGGGATACTGAGTAAATTAAAAAATCATAATGTTAGGCAGAATTTGTCGCGTATGGTAATGACACCAAAATACGTTTTCAACGATTAAACTCGATGAGGCCCGATTTCATGTTCACCATCAACCCCTTCTCCCAGCTTTCGGGACTCATATCTCCTCTCGCCATGC
>JBFZEL010000138.1:0-8008 GCA_041306925.1 Lysobacterales bacterium | reverse complement strand
GTTGCGATGTGCTGTCTGTCAGAATAGGTGCTGCCCGGTAATCCTGCCGTCGTCTGAAAGGTTCGGGCTATTGCAGCAATGCGGTTCAGGTTTGCAGCGTCATCACGCTATGCCGCGGGGGAATTCTTGAATTTAAAAACCACGACCTGGGTCGCTGTCTTCCTGGCAGTATTGACCTGGTCAGCCATTCAACCGGCCGACCGCTTGACCTGGTGGATGGAGGTTACGCCGGCCTTGCTCGGGTTTGTCATACTGTTGGCCACCCGTAATAGATTTCGCCTGACCCAGCTTGTCTATGTGCTGATTCTGATCCACGCGATCATCCTGATGGTAGGCGGCCACTACACTTATGCAGAGGTGCCGCTCGGTGAATGGCTGAGTAAGCTGACCGGTGGCGAACGTAACAACTATGACAAGCTTGGCCACCTCGCGCAGGGTTTCATACCGGTCATGATTGCGCGTGAAATCCTGATCCGGAACAAGGTCGTGGCGGTCAGGGGCTGGCTGACTTTCCTGTTGCTGTGCATCGTGCTGGCGGTGAGCGCATTTTATGAACTTATCGAATGGTGGGCCGCATTGCTGAACGATGAAGCCGCGGACGCGTTTTTGGGTACGCAGGGTTATGTCTGGGACACGCAATCGGACATGTTCTGGGCGTTTTGCGGGGCGCTACTCGCCCTGCTGACGTTGGCGGGATTGCACGACCGTCAGATCAAGGCCCTGGCCGCGGACAGCGCGGGCCAATCCTGGCAAAACAGAAGCTGATACGACCTCCGCACGATCAGAAATCGCTACCCGATACGGACCGCGCGCCCGGCATGCCATCAAGCCGCTTTTTGATTTGTTCGAATACGCCATTGGCATCCAATCCCGCCATGGCCAGGCAGTCCTGCCGCGAACCATGTTCGATGAAATGATCCGGAATACCGATGTTGAGTAGATTGAAACTGCCGCCTGTTGCCGAGAGCAATTCATTGACGCCACTGCCAGCCCCGCCCAGCACCGCATTTTCCTCGACAGTTACCAGCAGGCTGTGACCGTGGGCCATTTCCCTGATGATTTCCGCGTCAAGCGGTTTGACAAAACGCATGTTCACGAGGCTCGCGCCGATACGTGCAGCAACCTCGCCACAGGCCTGGAGCGTGCTGCCGAATGCCAGTATGGCAACGTCCCTGCCGCGTTTTACCACCTCGGCCTTGCCAATGGGCAGCGCCTGCATGTCGGTCTCAACGGGTTTGCCAGGACCGGTGCCGCGTGGATACCTGACCGCGACAGGTCCTTTTTGGGAGAATCCGGTATAGAGCATTTGCCGGCACTCATTCTCATCGGATGGCGCCATGATCAGCATGTTGGGTATGCAGCGCAGGTAGGTCAGGTCAAAACTGCCGGCGTGGGTCGGCCCGTCCGAGCCAACCAGTCCCGCCCGGTCTATGGCAAACAACACGGGTAGATTTTGCAGGGCGACATCATGGATAAGCTGGTCATAGGCCCTCTGTAAAAAAGTGCTGTAGATGGCGACCACCGGGTGTATACCCTCGCAGGCCATGCCGGCGGCGAGCGTGACAGCGTGTTGTTCTGCAATGCTGACATCAAAATAACGGCCGGGATAGCGCTCAGCAAACTCGACCATCCCGGAGCCCTCACGCATCGCCGGGGTGATGGCCAGCAGGTTCTCGTCCCGTTCCGCCATGTCGCACAACCACTGACCGAAGACCTGGGTATAGGTTGGCCGCGGTTTGACCGCTGGTATTTTCGGAACAATACCCGTCTGCGGGTCAAAGGGCGAAACGGCATGGTATTTCACCGGGTCTTTTTCGGCCGGTTCGTAACCCTTGCCCTTGGCCGTGATGATGTGGAGCAGGTTCGGGCCTGCAACGGTTTGTATGGTTCGAAGCGTGCGTACCAGGACCGGTAAATCATGTCCGTCGATCGGGCCGAGGTAGTTAAATCCAAGCTCCTCGAAAAGCGTGCTCGGTACGATCATGCCCTTGACGTGTTCTTCCCAACGGCTCATGAAACGCCAGACCCGGGAGTCCCGGTGCATCAGGCGCTTGCCACGTTCGCGTATTTGGGTCACGGTCGGTCCGCTCATCATGCGGGCCAGGACCTTGGTCATGGCGCCGACATTGGGTGATATGGACATCTGGTTTTCGTTCAATATGACCAGCATGTTCGGGTCGAGCGAACCGCCGTGATTGAGAGCCTCGAATGCCATGCCGGCCGTCATCGCGCCGTCGCCTATGACGGATACGACACGTCTTTGCTGGTTTTTGTAGGCTGCTGCAAGCGCCATGCCGAGGCCGGCGCTGATCGAAGTCGATGAGTGGCCGACACCAAAGGTGTCGAACTCGCTTTCTTCGCGTTTCGGAAAAGGCGCCAGGCCGCCGGTTTTCTTGATGGTGCCAATCCGCTCGCGCCGGCCGGTCAGTATCTTGTGCGGATAAGCCTGGTGTCCGACATCCCAGACGATCCGGTCGTGGGGTGTGTCATAGCAGTAATGCAGGGCCACGGTGAGTTCAACACAACCAAGCCCTGCACCGAAGTGCCCGCCGCTCTTCGAAATCTCCTGTAGCAGATACCGGCGCAGCTCATCAGCCACCTGCGGCAACTGGTCCTGGCGCAGTTGGCGCAGGTCTACCGGTGTGCCAATCTGGTCGAGCAATGGGTATTTTTCGGCGTTCATATCGATATTTTAATGGTCGCGATCAACGGCATAAGCCGCCAGCCACTCAAGTGTGTCAGTTTTGCCTGGTAAATGTTGCAATTCTAACAGGGCCTGATCCCGCAGTTCGTATGCCCTCATGAGAGATTCTTCCACGCCGATTATGGCAGGAAACGCAGGTTTTGACCGGGCGGCATCCGCCTGGCTGGGCTTACCCGTAATTTCGCTGTCCCCGGTCACGTCCAGCAGATCGTCGAAAACCTGGAATGCCAGGCCCGTCAGTTGACCGAAACGGGTAAGGGCATCGACCTGCGTGCTGGATGCCGATGCAAGCAGTGCCGGGGCAACCGTGCAGATCTGGATCAGGGCACCGGTTTTGAAGGAGTGGATTTCCTCCAGTTCGGCCTGCGAAATTTCCTTGCCCAGACTGGCAAGATCCAGCACCTGGCCGCCCGCCATGCCATTGGCGCCGCAGGCGCGTGCGAGTCCGAGTATGATCGCGATCTGTTGCTGCGGTTTGGCCGCCAAAGCCGGGTCAACGGCCAGAATCTCAAACGCCAGCGCCTGTAATGCATCGCCCGCCAGGATGGCGGTGGCCTCGTCAAATTTGCGGTGACAGCTGGGCTGACCGCGTCTTAGGTCATCATCGTCCATGCTCGGCAGATCGTCATGGATTAACGAATACGTGTGGATGAGTTCAATGGCTACGGCGATTCCATCGAGCATGATTTCGGACAATCTCAGGGCTCGACCCGCGGCGTACACAAACAGCGGTCGGATACGCTTGCCACCGGCAACCGCCGAATAATGCATCGCCTGCAACAGCAACGGCGGTGTGCGGGCCGGCTTTGGCAGGTACCCGGGAAGAATTTTTTCAAACCTGGTCTGCCACGCACCGATAATGGCGGCGGTTTCAGGCATCCGGTTCAAATGGTTTCAGCGAATCTTCATCCTGGTTATTGGTCAGGAGTTCAACCGTTTGCTGTGCGTTGTCCAGTGCTGCCTGGCAGTGCTGGGTCAATTTTATGCCGTGCTTGAAGCCGGACAAGGATTCATCCAGTGACAAGTCACCCTCCTCGAGTTTTTTGACCAGTTGTTCGAGTTCAGCCAGGGTCTTTTCAAAATCGGGGACTGGCTCAGTTTTCTTGCTCATAATCTGTGTTCCGGGTTTGGCGGAGCGACACTAACGTACCGCATCGGCGCGGTCAACCATCAATATCTCAGCGCGTGTTGTTGTGTGCGAATGAACTGGAGTAACGGGTGGATCGGGCGCCAATTCAAGGTGGTGGAGTTTTCTGACAACCAGCGCGCAAACCTCTCATTGAAGCACCAATCTCCAACCGCTACCGGCTCGCCATCGAGGCTGCAAATTGGAATGGAATCCCTTAACCAGGGCGGGATGCCAGCGTTTTGGAAAACATTTTTCAGACTCTTGTGAACGCCCCCCAGGTAAATAGAATGCTCATCCAGACTCACCCGGCTGCCGACAGAGAATTCACCGACAGGGTATTCTGGTGCGGCTGCCTCGGGACCATTTCCTGTCGTGGCGGCGGTCCCCAATAGCATTTGACCAACATCCTCACCCAGTTCAATGACACCCTGGCCTTCCGGCCAACCGAGGGCCGGACAGTCCTGCACGATTGAATCTGGCTGCACCCAGAGTTGCTGCCTGTACAGACGTAATATCCAGCCGTCCCAGCGGAGTGAAACTTTATGGCCGCTGACGGCCTGCTGTACCTGGTTACAAAATGATCCCAGCCTGTAAGCCGGAATACCCGGCGCGTCTGCCTGTTTTATCCAGCACCGGACCACCAGCCTCAACATTTCGGGTTTGTCCATGCAATCAGGGGTGAGGTGCAGTACATAGGGATGCCCGAGGTTTACGACCAGGTAATCAGTCGCGAGACCCTCTAGTAACCGTCGTGCACTGGTCATGGCCTGCCGGGTCAGCAACAGGCGCTGGCTCACGCCGGGCCACCGCTGTTCCAGCCGCGGTATGATCTCGTGCCGCACAAAATTACGATCATGGTTCATGCTCTGATTGGATGGGTCTTCGATCCATGCAAGCCCGTTGTTGCACAGGTAGTCCTTCAGGGCACTGTTTGTGAAGCGCAACAGGGGTCTTTGCAGCAGTCCTTTTCCCAGCGGCCTGCTTGCCGGCATCGCGGTCAGACCTTCAACACCGCTGCCGCGCATCAGGTTCAAAAAAAGTGTCTCAGCCTGGTCGTCTGCGTGGTGGGCGGTCAGCAGGCAATCGGCGGGGCCGAGCAGGGCGGAAATGGCCTGGTAACGCAGGTGCCGGGCGTCCGCCTCGAGACCTTTGCCGGAGCGCTTATCCAGGTTAATGTCGAGGCAAGTCAATTCAATACCCTGTTGATGGCAAAAGTCCTTACATTGCTGTTGCCACAGATCCGCGTCAGGATGGATAGCATGGTTGACGTGCGCGGCTGAAAGGGGGACTCCCAGTTCCTGTCGGATTTTTCCCAGGGCGTGCAACAGCGCGGTGGAATCGGCCCCGCCGCTGAAGCCTGCGATGTAGGCCTTGACCGCAGGCAACGACCGGAGAATATGCAGCAGGCGTTCTGCAGTAAATTCCAAGGCACGATTGCTCATTTGCCTGGAAGTCTATGGGGCACGGTACTAGTCCTTGAATTCGCCGTAGGAGAGCAGGCGTTGAAAACGCTCTTCCAGGAGCGTTTCCGTGGTCAGCTTGTCGAGTTCTTCGAGTTGCGCAGCCATGCAGTTACCCACCTGCGTGGCAACCATTTGCGGATCCTTGTGCGCGCCGCCCAGTGGTTCCGGGATTATCTCGTCGATCAGCCCCAATTGCAGCAGCCTGTCGGAGGTGATGCCGAGTGCGGAAGCGGCGTCTTCGGCCAGGCCTGCATCATTCCAAAGAATGGAGGCGCAACCTTCGGGTGAAATTACCGAGTAGGTGCTGTATTGCAGCATATTGACACGGTCACCCACACCGATGGCGAGGGCGCCACCTGACCCGCCTTCACCGATCACGGTGCAAATGACGGGAACGGGTAACCTCGACATGTATTTCAGATTCGTGGCGATGGCTTCGGACTGACCCCTTTCCTCGGCGCCGACGCCCGGATAGGCGCCTGGCGTGTCGATGAATGTAATGACCGGCAGACGAAAGCGTTCCGCCATTTTCATCAATCGCAGGGCCTTGCGATAGCCTTCCGGTCGGGCCATGCCAAAATTTCTGAAGACTTTTGCCTTGGTGTCACGGCCCTTTTGCTGACCGATAACAACCACGGCACGACCACGGAAACGGGCCAAACCGGCGACGATGGCGTGGTCATCGGCAAAAGTGCGATCACCGTGAAGCTCATGAAACTCGTCAAACAGGAAGTCGATGTAGTCGAGCGTGTAGGGTCTCAACGGGTGGCGGCTGAGTTGCGAAATCTGCCAGGGCGTCAGGTCCTTGAAAATGCTGGTCAGCTTCTGCCGCATCTTGGATTGCAGACGTTGTATCTCTTCATCCAGGTTGATGGCGTTGTCAGAACCAACATTTCGCAGCTCGTCAATTTTTGCCTGCAGCTCAGCAATGGGCTGTTCGAAATCCAGGTATTTAGAATTCATGGCAATCTGATTCCAACAATGAGTGCGAATTATAAACACAACTGGCAGCCAAGTTTATATGGAATATTTTGCAGGTCAGATGGCAGGCTGCCGACCGCGGGCGAAATTTCCGGATGGCACGCTGCCGGCGACAAGCGTCCTGGCGCGCGGTATCAGCGTGTGATCCCAGTGCCTGATAGCCCAATTCCACAGGTCGTTCAGCGACATGCCCGATGGCGGATCCTGGCCGAGAAACTGCAGGGCCTGTCTCACGGCAGTGACCGGCTCCTGCTGCATGACCGGGCCGGAGCGGTTACGCTTGCTCAACTTTTTGCCATCGGCGGACACCGCAACCGGAAGATGCATATAGTCAGGTAGCGGGAAACCAAGGGCTTTTTGCAGACCGATCTGCGCTCTGGTGGAGTCGAGCAGGTCAGCACCCCGCACAACCTGCGTGACACCCTGGTAATGGTCATCTACGACCACGGCCAGTTGATAGGCAAACAAACCGTCTGCCCGCCGGATGACAAAGTCACCGGTGGCGCTTGCGGGTGAGTCTGAAACCACACCCTGCAGGCGGTCGTAAAAGGTGCATGCGCCGGCCTCGACGCGGAATCTCGTGGCACGCGGCTTTCTGCCCGGCGCTAAGCCGTTCCTGCAGGTGCCGGGGTAAACCGACCCTGACAGGTCCTTACGTGAACATCCACACGGGTAGGCCAGGCCCTTGGCCAGCAGTTGTTCGACAACCTCCCGATAGGCGGCAAGCCTGCTGCTCTGGTATAAAATCGGGCCATCCGGGATCAACCCCAGCTTTTCGAGGCCGGCAATGATGCGGCCAGCGCTGCCCGGGACTTCTCTGGGCGGGTCGATATCTTCGATGCGGAGCAGCCACTTGCCGCCAACACTCCTGGCTTCAAGGTAACTGCCGACGGCGGCTACCAGTGACCCGAAATGCAGGTCACCGGTGGGTGAAGGCGCGAATCGACCGATCACGGGGACCGGGTTCATGCTGGTTTGCCCGGCTATTGCCCGACGACCTGGGGTGCCTCGTTGAGGAAATCACCGGTCACCAGTTTAACGCCACACTGCCAGAGTGCCGCCAGGTCGGAGGCATCGCGAACTTCGTCGGCAATGATGGTTATATTGCGGGCTTCCACGGCCCTGACCACGGCGCGGATGATTTCCTGGTTCGTCGTGTTGGCAGACAAACCCTGGGCCAGGCCGGGGCGGAGTTTGATCATGCGGACGGGCAGGTGGTCAAGTAACTGGATCGTCCGGCGGTCATTGTCAAACTCTGCAAGCACAAAGCTGCAGCCCAGGTGCTGCAACTCATCGACCAGACGACGGGTTGGCTTGAGATGGGATTCAGCAACCATCGCGGATACCTGCAGGATTATCTGTGATGCTTCTACTTCGGTCTCGGTAAGCATGCGCTGAAACCAGTTGGGAAAGCTGAAATCAAGTATCGAGTTAGTGCTCAGGCTGATGATGTGCCTGTCACCGGTCCCCGCGATGGCGAGCATGATCTGGGGTATGACATGGCGGTCGATGGTGCTGCCAAGATCATTGCGCTCGGCGGCCAGCATAAACTCGCTGGCCATGGTGTCTCCGCCTTCTTCACGCATGAATGTGCGGTTTTCGAACAAGCCTTCGTTTTCACCTTCCAGGTCGACGATGGACTGCTGGACGGTGTAAAAATCGTGGTTATTCAGGGCATAACGTATACGTTCGACCCAGTCCCGTTCGGATTCGCCGCTATGAACGGTGGTC